>QCTB01000066.1 GCA_003209055.1 Prochlorococcus sp. AG-670-O13 | reverse complement strand
TATTAATATTATATGGCTTTTTTACACTTTTAAAAGAACTAATCTCTATAACATTGGTTTTAACAAATTTTTCTGAAGTATTTATAGTTTTTAAAGGAATTAATTTAAAAATTGAGAATAATGATATCGGTTTGAAAGAGATATATGAATAGTGAATTTGTTTATTAGGTATAATTATTTTTCCCCACACAACAAATTTAAGCTTAATATTATATCTTTTCATATAATATCTTTCCAAAAATATATTAATGTATTTATCATGAAATTTATTTAGGTAGATTTCTATATTTTGCTCTCTTAATTGATATTTATTAATAACAAGTTCAATAGCTGATATTATATATCTAAGACTTAAGTCTATATTCTCTGAAAAAGGAAGTGTATAATATTTAGCAAATGATTTATTAACTCTTAGCCTTTTAAAACGATAAGCTAAAGAAATTATATGATAAGAAATAAAAGATACATCTTTAATATCCTTTAAATTATTTTCTATTGGTATAAAGTCATTATTAGTGATCAAATAAATACCATTATATTTTTTAAGATTAATACCACTAACTATTTTATTTCTTAAAATTAAATTTAGGAGTAAAGGAGATATAGTTAAGAATATTTTTGATGTTTTACTTGAATTGAAAACATTCATTTTCAGGATAGATTTCTTTTTATTCATATAATTTTAAAATTTTCTATATGGTAAATTAATGAATATGTTCATCTTTAAAGTGATTTTTAAAAGAGAATATTAACATTTTTGAAATCTTTAGGAATAATTAATATAAAATTAACATAGAAATAACACATTAAATTTTTTTATTAGAAATCAAACCAATTATATATAAAAAATCAAAGTTATAGAGTTTCTAAATTCATATTTTACTATCTTTTATTAAATAAAATATTTTGTCATTTTTTTTAAGGCATCTTGATAGTAACGCCAAATTTAAAATATTTTAGTTTAAATTCAATTTATCCTAAGTATATTCAATTAATTTATTTAATAATTGTCCAATTCCTTTATTAACTGCCAGTTAGTTTTTCGTTATTACTTCAAAATACAAATATTTTGGAGTTCGTTTCTTTCTCTTCCTTGAACACTCGACACATAATGAGCAGATTGACTTTTTAGTAGTTATGAAATCCCTTTAATAAAAACCCAGAAAGCATACTAAAACTTGTAAATCTATAAGTTGAATTTGAGAAGCAGAATTTAATAATCAAACGCTATAAAGTACTATAAGGATTAAGGACGTTACGAAAGAAATCTCTTAGATGATTGTTTTCATAAATGTTTCGATTGGGGCCATAGCTCAGCTGGTAGAGCACCTGCATGGCATGCAGGGGGCCAGCGGTTCGAGTCCGCTTGGCTCCATAAATCTTACTTCTTTTTCATTGTTTCCCTAAACAAAAATTGAGGAAGTTGCTGAAAAAAGTTTTTGATTAGAAATAAAATATATTTAAAATGAATAAATGAAGAAAGTAAAAAGAAATTAAACCTAAGAAGAGATTGGTAAAAAACTATTTAAAAATTTTGCAATTTAAAGCTTTCTTATGGATAAAATTGAAAAAGGAAAAAATTGCAAAAAGGAATGCAAATAAAGAGAAAAAACTTTTTTTAATTCTGGAAGATGGTATTTGATAATTTATCCAATTGCCAGCCTTTATCTTTTAGTTCTTTATAAGATTGATAGTTCTTCAAAAATATTATTTTTAATATTCTTCTCAAACAGGTCCTATAGTCAATCGATGTTGTGATTCTATTAAAAAAAGGAGATCTATTATGAAGAGGAATTTCTTTAAATTTTGATAAATAATCATAATCTAATTTGTATTTTTCATGCAAAATATCAATTACTGAGAAATCTTGATAACTATTTTTTTTATTATTTAAATCTCTTGAATTATGAAACTTCATATGGAAATCAAGTCTTTCCCTGTAGCTTGAACCTTGATGAATAAGTAAAGGATCAAATAATAATGCCGTTCCTATTTTTGCGTTTATTTCATGATAAGAATCTTGCGGGGGGGAAAGCGGGAAAGGGAAAGATCTTATTGCATTATCTGTTTCCTTATTTTCGATAATTGAATTTTTACCATTGAAATCGTATTCTTTCTTTAAAATTCTAAAACCTCTTTGTTCTAATAA
>QCTB01000065.1 GCA_003209055.1 Prochlorococcus sp. AG-670-O13 | reverse complement strand
AATTATTAATAATCAAATCTGAACAAATTATTAGAAATAAAAATAAAAAAAATATATTAAGAAAAATCATTAGATAGTTATTTTAAAAACACATTAGAGATCATTTCTTTTCTGAAATTATACTGTTGTAATCGTTAAAGCTTTCAACTGAGAATGATGTCTCATTTATATCAATTCCTTTTAATTCTCCAATAACTTTATTCAAATCATCAATATTAACCATCCCGTTCTTATCAAATTTAACTTCACCATTGTCATTTAAAATTACAGTCTGAGGAATTAAACCATTCCAATAGTATTTTGGTTGGCTTGAGTCTTTTTCAGAAGTTTCACTTTGTAATTCATCTGTAGTTAGAGCAATTAAATCAATATTATTTCTCCAAATTAGATCTAAACCAGAAATTATTGGAGCCATAGCTTTACTGTCAGAACTATCGTCAAGATAAAAAAATAAAACAGAAACCCTTTTGTTTTTTAAGGATTCTGCAAGTGTAGTTTGGGGAGGAACTATTGCTCCATTTCCTGCATATATTGGAAAAATGTTCCCGTCATAGCTATTAGTATCTCTACTTGCATTAGCTGGATAAGAACTAAAAAATATTAATAAGATGATTATTGATTGAAATAGCTTCATTAAAAGAAAGGAAATTTATTTAGCACTTGATCTGCCTAAACCTTGTAGGATTCCTTTCCCAACTAATCCAATAGCTTTACCAACTACTTTTGTTAAGAAATTCACAAAAAGGTTACCGATATATTTTACAGCTATTTCTAATTGTGGTGCTATTGCATCTCTAATTTCTACTAATAAAGTAACTTGTTTTTGAAACCAGTCTAAATTTTCCAGTTCTTTTTCTCTATTCTCATTTTTATAGTATCTTGTAAATTTAGAATCAATGATATCAATATACTCACGTTTACTTTCATATAAATAGATAGGCTTATAAATATTTTCATGCCATCTATTATAGTTATTGATATTATTCCTAAATCTTTCAAAAGATCTTGTCGATTGTAATTGGGGATTTATAAGTATCGTTCTTAGTTCGGGCCAATTTGAACAAATATTAAATACTTCAGAGGCTAATAAATTGCAATTTCTTATTATCCAATTAGATATTATATTTTCTAGAACGATAAATGATTCTGTCTCGTATAGCGGCAAGAATTTTCCATTATATTCTATGGGTTCATTTCTTATTATTGGATCGATAAACATTATTGATTCATGTGATTCTCTATCTTTTTCATCGCAAGTTACTTCTTTATAAATATATTCATTAATTGAGATAGATTCGCCATCTTTTTTAACTCTGAAATAACTTTCAGTTATATTTGATATTGTATTAACCCTTAGTTCTTGAATAAGAGAATTAAAATCCTCTTTGTAGTCTTTTTCTTTATAATTTTCCTTTATATTTTTTATTAAATTGTCAAGTTCGTCAAGCATTTTGCATATTAGACGCGATACAAACTCTTTTTTTATTCCTGATAAAATGATAGATGAATTGTTAAATTCAACATCAAAATTGCTCGAATCATATCTCTTATTAAGACGTTTAAGTATTAAATCCCAAATTTCTAATGTATTTTTATGTTTTATAAAAATAGTATTAGTATTTTTATAATCTATATTGATTTTATTTTCAGCGTAAATAGCTTCTGAATAAAGTTCTAGTGAGTTACCCCATAGGAATATAAGAAAAGATTTAGCAGTTATAAGTTCTCTTAATCTTCCCTTTAAAATAAATTTGTAAAATTCAGGTGTCGATTCAGAATTTACATATTTGAAAATATAATTTATCTCATTATCAATTTGCTTGAGTCCAGATGATAATAATTTCTGGTTAAAAGTAAGTTCTTTTTCTTTTTTAACAACTACAGAGGGATTATTTTCTAAGTCGAATACTCTTCCACCCTTTAAGATGATATTTATGGACTCAAGTACTTTATCTACACTTGGATTTAAAAGTAAACCTTCACTATTTAAAGAGGGAGTTACGTTTGTTTTATTTAAAAGTTCACCAGAAAAAATTATAAGAATATTTGATTCCTCCCACCTCTCTTTTAATTTTAATAATTCCAATCTTATGAGATCTTCAGATTGGTAATTAAGAATATTCCATATTATTAAATCTGGATTTAAATTTTTACTTCTACTATCTAGTGTGATATTTAAATTATTGTCTAACGAAGTCAACTTTAATGATAATGATTCTGCAATTAAGCTTGGAGCAATAATTAGGATCGATTTTTTCTTAATTAATTCCAATTTTAAAAGTTTACCTCTTCTACAAAATTAACT
>QCTB01000064.1 GCA_003209055.1 Prochlorococcus sp. AG-670-O13 | reverse complement strand
ATAACATTTCCCACTTAGATACTTTTATTGATAGTTCACCTTTATTAGTTTTCTTGATTGTCCCATAAACACCTATCCAATCCCCAATATCTACAATTTCTTTGAGATCATCAAAAGAAAGAAGGTTTACATTAATTTCAAAATCATCAATAATTTTTTTCTCTAAATAAAGCTGAATTTTCCCTTCTTGGTCAGTAATTGTAAAAAAAGCAATTTTTCCCATTACTCTTTTTGCTAAAACTCTTCCTGCAAGAGAAACATTTAAGTCAAATTCTTGACCACTATCTAGATAGCTATATTTATCTATAAGAAATTTTGTGGAATGGGATATTTTAAAAGTTTCTGCGTAAGGTTGGAATCCTTTATTAACTAGTGAATTAGCTTTTAATAAGCGAGCTTCTCTTATTTCTGACAAAATTTAATTCGATATTTTTGATTTATTTAATCAAGTTATCAGAATAAGGATCAACTTGCCAAAGATGTTGCTGTTTCTCCTACTCTTTGCGAAGCATAACCGATTCCTCTCACAGTAAGTATTAATTCTGGATTTCTTGGATCTGGTTCTAACTTACCTCTGAGTCTTGCTACATAAACATCTACAACTCTTAAATCAGCTGCACGTCTGGGGGGATATCCCCAAAGTTGTTCTAGTATTTCAGCTCTAGGAACAACCTTACCTGGCTCATCAAACAATAGCTCAAGTAGACTAAATTCGGTATAAGTTAGACTAATTCTTTCTCCAGCCCTAGAAACTTGCCTTCTATTAGTATCAACTACCAAATTTCCAAATTTCATAACTCCTTTTCCAGAAGGAACCTCTTTAGTTTCAGTAACTGTAATACTAGGACCCATACGCCTAAGAATTGTAGCTATTCTGGCTTCTAATTCTTTAGGACTAAATGGTTTTGATAAATAGTCATCAGCTCCTAAATCTAAACCTGCTACTCTTTCAGAAATTGCCTCCAATGCAGTTAAAAATATTATAGGCACAACAGATTCAGCTCTAATTCTCCTGCAAACTGCAAAGCCATCCATTTTTGGAAGCATTACATCAAGAACAATTAAATCTGGAGATTCTCTATGAAAAACCTCAATAGCTTCTTCACCGTTTGTAGCTTGGTGTACTTGATATCCTGCTAATTGAAGTCTAGTAACCAATACTTTCAAAACAGCTGGTTCATCATCAACAACTAAAATGCTTGCTTTTGACATCGAAAAAAATTTTTTTTACTGATATTCGAAAGCAAATAAATTTTGCAGTGAACATCTTATTAATATAATCTAACAATTAAAAATATAACATTACGAACCCTAAAAGATAAATTCCTTAAATTTACAAAATTTTTTTATTATTGAAATATGATTATTTAGTAGTATAAAAATTCTTTAATTAATTATTAAAACTTATTAATTTGTCTCTTCCTTTTGATCTTTTGAAAAGATTCAAAATTAATGAGCAAAATAATGGAGCAAGTAAACTGGTAATAAATACTTGAGCAAAAATATTTTTTATACTGGGAAGATACAAAAAGATATTATTGTAAGGTAAATTCTTAATTAAAATTTGAGAAAAATATAGCGAACTACATAAAAAACTAGCAATGGAACAAATCAAACCGTATCTGAAATGACTTAAAAGAATATTACTAGAAAGACTTATTTGTCCAAACCATATTCCACAAAAAACCAAACCCGGAATTTGTGTAAAACTACTGTCAGGACTTATTGAATCTAAAATAATTCCTAAAAATAAACCTACTATAAAACCATCAAATGATCCATAGATCATAGACCAAGGCAATAACCAAAATAAAGGCCAATAAGGTTGAACTCCCAAAAATTCCAACCAATTAGGATCCCAGAAATAGACTATTGGTATAAATAAAAAAGATATCAAAGAGATTTTTTTTGTTAAGTATTTTCCCATTTTAAATTTCAACTTTTAAGATTTGTACCCAATCAATTGCTTGGGGTTTTCCTAAAAGCAAAATATTGGCAGTTTTTTTTGCTTTATATTCTTCGTCAACAGATTGAATAATTCCAATAGGAATATTTGGCGGTAATAAAGTGCTTGCGGGGGAGGATGAAACAAAATCACCAACTTTAACGTCGACATCTTTATTATAAAATATTACTTTTGGATAATCACTGCCTGAGCCTACTAATAAACCATGGCTCTGAATACTTTCAACCCAAACCCCAACCTTACTTTCAGGAGAAGTCAATAGTTTTACTGAGGAAGTAAATAAAGAAGTATTATGTACTCTTCCTAATAAACCTCCTGGACCAACAACAAAACTTCCAATTTCTACTCCGTCTTGTTTACCTTTATTTAGAATAATCTGCCTCCACCAACTACCGGTTTTTCTTGAAATTACGCTCGCTGAAATAGTTTCAGAGTCCGATAATCTTTGTAGAGATAATACTTTACGTAATCTTTTATTATCTTTCTCAAGCTGTTTTAACCTAACCAAAAACTCTTGTTCAACACTTTGAG
>QCTB01000063.1 GCA_003209055.1 Prochlorococcus sp. AG-670-O13 | reverse complement strand
GGGTCAACCGATATACAGTTACTTCTTAAAGGAGCAGTCAAAGACTCCGGTGTCCTCTTTTTATTAAATAAATTTATTTACGATAATACTGGAAAAGCTCCATTTGGTAGAGACTTTAATTTTAGAGACTCTCCTAAATCGATAATAGAAAAAGTAAATTTCTGCAAAAAATATATTAAATCAGAAGATATGCCAACAATTATTGGGATTGGCGACACAGTTACATCACAAAAAAATACCAATAATAGTTATTCGAGAGGAGGAAGTGATCGATCATTCTTAGAATTAATACAATTACTAGGAAAAGAGTTTGATAGTAATAATAAAATAATTTTCGTTGACAGTAGTTCAGGAGAAGTTTATAGACCCTCTACAAAAATATCTGGTTTAAAAGGAATAAGCGATGATGCAGACAACTTAAAGTTTGATATTATTTTTCAGAATGGCCCCAAAGAATATTTAAACTGGTTTATTGCATTTGCGAAAAAAAGATCAAAATTAAAAACCTAATTCTTAAAATTTTTTTTAAACTAAGCATAAAGATCATAAAACATGATAGATAGTTTTCCTTTAATAAAGAAAGAATATATTGAAACACTACAGATAAATATTGGCCTTAAATGTAATCAGGCTTGTAAACATTGCCATGTAAATTCAAGCCCATTACGTACCGAAAAGATGTCTAATGACATAATTTCACTCATTCCAAAAGTAATAGAAAAATATAAAATTAAAACTTTAGATATTACCGGGGGGGCTCCAGAAATGCATCCTGAATTTAGAAATTTAATTACTACCTTAAGTGATAAAAATATTGATATTATTGATAGGTGTAATTTAACAATTTTCTTTGAAGATGGTTTCGAAGACCTACCCCAGTTTCTTGCTAAGAATAATGTAATAGTAACAGCATCACTACCATGCTATGAAAAGGATAATGTTGAATTGCAAAGGGGTTATGGAGTCTTTGATAAAAGTATTAATGCTTTAAAAATACTTAATGATTTAGGATATGGGAAACAAAAAGATGGACTTCAATTAAATCTAGTTTATAATCCCATAAATCCTATCCTTCCTCCATCACAAGAAATCTTAGAAACAGATTACAAAAGAATACTTTTTGAAAAGTACAATATCTCATTTAATAATCTTTATACGATAACAAATATGCCAATTAATAGATACGCTGACTCTCTTAATAGAGAAAATAAACTTGGTTCATATTACAAATTACTTAAAGAAAATTTCAATAAAAATAATTTAGAAAACCTTATGTGTAAAAAAACGATAAGTGTAAATTGGCAAGGGCATATCTATGATTGTGACTTTAATCAACAAATAAATTTAAAAGGAAATAAAGGACCAAAGACACTTTCTGATTTAATTAATAAATCATATAAATTTAATTATGGAATAGCGGTTAATGAACATTGCTTTGCTTGTACAGCAGGGGCTGGATCAAGCTGTGGAGGAACTTTAACCTAGTTTCTGCTAAATACAATTAGGACATATAGCTCTAACATTTAAAGAAGATTCAATAAGTTTAAAACCATTAACTTTAGCGGCGACTTTACCAGCCTTCAATACTGCATCACTTTCAAATTCTTCAGTTCTTCCACATCTAATACAAATCAAATGATGATGATCTGCTGTTTCATTACTTAACAATTCATATCGATGACCGCCTTCACTAAGTTCTAATTCATGTAATAAACCCATCTGAACGAGAAGTCTCAAAGTTCTATATATTGTTGCGAGGGAAACTTTAGAACTAGATTTAATTAATTTTTCATGAACCTCTTCTGCACTTAAATGATTACCTGATCCGACATTCTCAAATAAATTTAAAACCTTAAGTCTTTGAGGAGTTAATCTCTTCCCATCTTTATGTAAGCCATCTCCCAAAGGGGATGTGATAACTTGATATTGAGAAGATAAAGACAATAATGGGGAGGAATAATTATTCTCAATAATAACTCTTGATGAGAGTAAATCAACTTTTAACTAATAAATATTTACTAAAGTTACTTAAAAAGATTACATTAAATACATAAATATATTTAGGGTATCGCTTTAAATATTGTAGAAAAGAAATTAATGACACATTCTTCCAAAAGCGAGTTGTCACTCAAAAATGCCTTGCTATTAATAGATATTCAGGAAAAAATTATATCCCCAATTAATAACAAAGATTCAATAATCAAAAATATCCAAAAGCTATTAAGCGCTTACCAAATCCTTGATGAAAACATTTTTGTCTCAGAACAAAACCCTCAAAGACTGGGCAAAACGATCCCAAAGCTATTACCCAAAGTAGGTTTTACTAATATTCAAAAAATGGATTTTAGCTTAGCTACTAGCAAAGTTCTTTTTGAGGAACTTCATAATAAAAAAATTAGTAATTTGATAATTTGTGGATTTGAAACACACATTTGTATCCAACAAAGTGTCTTAGGATTTTTAAAAGAGGGATATGAAGTGCTATTAATATCCGATGCTATGGGAAGTAGAAATAAATTTGATCATGATATAGCTTTGCAAAGAATG
>QCTB01000062.1 GCA_003209055.1 Prochlorococcus sp. AG-670-O13 | reverse complement strand
CTGTAGATTGTATTCATTGGGTTAAATTTGAAAATTTAGCAGATCTTGAAAATAGTCTTAATAGGGATATGTTCCAATCACTTGGAAAACTACCAAGAATAAACAAGCATTAATTTCCTATGGAGATACCTTGTCGTAGATTTGGTAGGACGAATTTAGAAATGCCTATTTTGTCAATCGGAGGGATGAGATTTCAAAAAAGTTGGGATGAATCAAAATCTCATGAGATTTCACTAAAAGATCAGAAAAAAGTTGAAAATATATTGAATCTTGCGAGAAAATTTGGTTTTAATCATATAGAAACAGCCAAATATTATGGGACTTCTGAAATTCAGTTAGGTATGGGTTTCAAGAGTATTAAGAAAGTACCAAAAATAATCCAAACAAAAATTCCTCCCAATCCTAATCCAAAATTATTCAAAACAGAACTTTTGAAAAGCTTTGAAAAATTGCAAGTAAAGAAAATTGATTTATTAGCAATACATGGAATAAATTCTCCTGAGCATCTTCATCAAGCTGTAAGAGATGGAGGCTGTATTGATATTTTAAAAAAATTCCAAAAAGAAAATTTAATAGGACATATTGGATTTTCAACTCATGGTGAACCATCTCTCATAGAAAAAGCAATATCAACAAATTTTTTTGATTATGTAAATTTGCACTGGTATTTTATTAATCAAACAAATTCAAAGGTAATTGATTTAGCTAATAAATATGATCTTGGGGTTTTCATAATAAGTCCCACCGATAAAGGTGGACATCTGCACAGTCCATCAACAAAAATGTTGGAACTTTGTAGTCCTTTACACCCAATTGTATTTAACGATCTTTTTTGCTTGAGGAACAAAAATGTTCATACAATAAGTGTCGGTATAGCAAAAGAGAAAGACTTTGATTTACATTTAAAAGCAGTTTCTTTATTATCTGAATCTGATAATTATATTCCTAAAATATTAAATAGATTACAAGAAGAATCAATAAATTCTTTAGGTTTAGAGTGGTATAAAAGTTGGGATAAAAATTTACCAAATTGGCAAAATACACCTGGAGGAATAAACATTCCTGTTCTTCTCTGGCTCTCTAATTTGATTGAATCCTTTCATTTAGAAGATTTTGCAAAATCTAGATACCAATTGCTTGGAAATGGGGGCCATTGGTTCCCAGGTAATAATGCAAATTCGTTAGATGCTGATATATGTGAGAACCAATTATATAAAGTTTTAGAAAGACATATAAAACCCAAAAAGGTTATTAGGAAATTAAGGTCACTTAAAGAAAAGTTTGGGGAAGAATCATTATCGAGATTATCAAAGAATTAACCTTTGAGGGGATATTTTTCAGCCTTGCCAATTTTTCTAGGATAGATATTAGGACAAATTTCTTTTGGCTCAATAAAAATAGCATTGCGGATCCCTTTTTCTCTAGGAAGATAATTACTTTTAATTTCTTTTATTTCCCCTTTTAATACCTTTAACGTATTTTCTAAATTTTTATTATCTTCACCAGTCCACTTCCCACAATATAAAATACCAAGTCCATTCGATTGCAACATGGGTAATATGTATTCTGAAACTGTTGAAGGATTACTAACTGCTCTAGCTGTAGCTATATCAAAGCCATTTCTAAATGAAATTTGACGTCCAAGATTTTCAATACGATCATTTATTATAAATATATTATTTTTAAAATTAATACTTTTGATAATTTTTTTTAGTGAATCTGTTTTTTTTTTGGAAGAATCTACTAGATATATTTCTGAATTAGGATGTGTTATCGCGTAGGCAAATCCAGGGAAACCACAACCTGATCCAATATCAATAAATTTTTTATTATCAAAATTTTCTTTTGAATTTTCTCTAAATGTCCAAACACTATCATAGATTTGAGAAATCCAGTAATCATAACCATTAATTAATCTTGTTAAGTTAGTTTTAAAGTTTAATTCTTTAATTTTTGTCTGTAATTCTTGAAACATCATTATTTCCTCTTCAGTTACTAAGTTGAGTAGTTCTTGAGGGATAATTTCTTTTATCATTTAGTATTTAAAAAATTTTCGCATGGATTAAAATAATCAATTTTACTAAAATTGATTAGTATATAATTAACCATAAAGAAATTTTTTTGAAAGGTGAGATAACTTATTATAAGATTTTAGGCGTTAATGAAAATGCCTCAAATCACGAATTAAGAAAAGCTTTTTGTAAACTTTCAATAGAATTACATCCAGATACGACTTCCTTAGAATTAGAGGATGCAAAAAATAAATTCCAACAAGTATTAGAGGCATATGAAAATTTAAATAATTCTAATTTGAGGAAACTTTATGATGAAAAATTACGAGCAAATTCCAAAAAATCAAATAAAACCAATTTAAATGACTTAAATACATTAGTAATTGATGCTAATAACCAGCAGTTAGTAGGTAATAGGAGACCATTTTCAAATGGGGAAATGTTCTCATTATTTTTGTTGATTGTTATTATTTTTATAAGTTTATTTTTAGCTATAGTAATTGCCTCTTTTACGGGCAAAGAATTAGAATCAATACCAACTTGG
>QCTB01000061.1 GCA_003209055.1 Prochlorococcus sp. AG-670-O13 | reverse complement strand
AGGTTGCTTGGTTATTACGGCAAGTCATAATCCATATAATTGGTTGGGTTTAAAGATTAAGAGTTTTGAAGGATGTTCTGTGGATGAATCTTTTACAAGAGAAGTTGAAAAAAGATTAATTTTAGGAAACTCAATTGAAAGATTTCATACCTCTTATGAAAAAGTTGATATTAAGAAGTTTCATTTAGATCAGATTAAATCTAATTTTAATGTGAATTTTATTATCAAAAACTTAAAGAAAATGAACTTGCATATTTTTGTTGATTCCATGCATGGTTCAGCAGCAAATTGTATTAGACAGATCTTTGATGATTATGATTCAACTACATTTACTGAAATTAGAGCAGAAGATGATCCATTTTTTGGAGGTAATCCTCCAGAACCACTTTTAAAATATTTAGATAATTTGACAGAAATATTAAACATAAATTCTAAAAAAGATTTAAAATCTTTAGGCATAATTTTTGATGGTGATGGAGATAGAATTGCTGTTATTGATGAAAAAGGAAGATATTGCAGTACGCAAGCTTTATTACCATTTTTTATAAGTTATTTAGGTGAAAAGAATAAGAATTCATATCCAGTGCTTAAAACTGTTAGTGGCTCAGACATTATTACTAATATCGCAAAACAGCAAAATCGAGAGGTTATTGAACTACCTGTAGGGTTCAAATATATTGCAAAAAAAATGATTGATGAAAAAATATTTATTGGAGGAGAGGAATCAGGAGGTGTAGGTTTCGGAGACTTTATGCCTGAGAGAGATGCTTTATATGCAGCTATGATTTTATTAAATGGAATTGCAGAAAATTCAAAATATCTATATGAAACTTTAGATGAAATTCAAGATAAATTTGGTCCAAGTTTTTATAGAAGAGTTGATATAAAATTTCCGAATCAGTCTGAAAAAGAGATTTTTGAAAAATTTATTAATAACAATATTCCTGCTGAAATATGTGGTTATAAGATTGTAGGTATTTCAAAAATAGACGGTTTAAAATTGAGGATGGATAATAATTTTTGGCTATTATTTAGATTCTCAGGAACGGAACCTCTTTTAAGAATATATTGTGAGGCAACATCAGAAAATAATTTAAATCAGGTTTTGGAATGGAGTCATGAATTCATAAATATAGTAAAAAATAAAAAATGAAAAATTTATACTTAGCTAGTAAAAACCAAGGGAAAATTGAAGAATATAAAAAATTACTATTAAATGTAAATTGCCAATTATTACTTCAACCAGAATCAATAGAAGTTAAAGAAGATGGAATTACATTTAGGGAGAATGCAATTAAAAAAGCAAGCGAAGTTTCAAAGAAGACAGGCAACTATGCTATTTCAGATGATTCGGGAATATGTATTGATGCATTGGGTGGGAATCCAGGCATTTACTCATCTAGATATGCAGAAAATGATCAAAAGAGAATTGAAAGAGTTTTAAATGAACTTGATGGAGAAGAAAATAGGGGCGCATATTTTATTGCAAATATTTGTGTTTGTTCTCCTCTTGGGGATGTAATTTTAGAATCAGAAGCCAAATGTTTTGGGAACATTATTCTTAATCCAAGAGGGGAAAGTGGTTTTGGTTATGATCCTATTTTTGAGGAGCTTTCAAGTAAATTAACTTTCGCGGAGATGGATAATGATTTAAAAGATTTATGTAGTCATCGTGGAAGAGCACTTAAAAAAATTACCCCCGAATTGTTAAAATTATTTGCCTGATTAATTTTCAACCCAAGATCCATGCAAGCCATGTGGAATAGATATTGGAAGTTCATAAATAGCTAATTCTTGTAAGTCTTTAGCATTTAATATCACAAGATCACTTCCTCTTCTACTACCATTCCATAGAAGAATGAATAAGTAACCCTCATCTTCTTTGTTTGATGATTTTGATGGGACCATTATTGGTTCACTAACGAATCCGCTAGGTGCCGCTGACCAAGAAATTTCCTCTTTAGTAGTTAAATTTATTTTTTTAATTGCCTGTAAAGGTGCATTGCCTATTTTCTTATCTGTACAAGCCATCCAAGAGTAAGATGCTTTTAGTCCTAGGAATTTTGGGTTTACAGTAGCGAATTCGCAACATTGTGTACTTAAAGTTTCAAGCTTAGAAGTTTTACCCTTTAAGTCGATAATAGATCTTTTTAAATTACCATCAGGATATTTATCAAAGTCAATATCCCTAAAATTTTCATCGGGTCCAACAGAAGGAAAATCGTCGTAAAAAATACTATCCAAAATTATGTTTGAATCTTTTTCGAATGCATTAACATGATGGAAAACAAATCCATCAGGGGCATCTATGGTTATTGGGGGTTGCCCCTTAAATAATCCACTTTCTCTAGGAATTATAAAAAATTTAGCTTTTTTGTTGGGATTTGATTTTAAACATTGAGCGGCCCCTTTTTGACCCATTACAAATGGCAAAGGATTAAAGTCGATAGCATTCTGTAAAAATATTGCCCAATTGGTTGTAATTGCAAAATCATGAAGGAATGCAAATCCATTAAAAGTATCTTTCCTATCCATTATTAGTTCACCAGAATTTTCACCTGCATTTGAGAATTCCATTAATCTAATAGTACTTTTTGGACCAGTTTGTACTCCAAAAGTTACCAAAAGTTCAGATGATGCATTGGAATTAAAATCAGCTTTTGGATGAGCACTAAATGCTTCGTTTTTCTTTAAAACTCCACTTAAAGTTGTTAGTCCAATAGTCTCAAGATTATTAGGATCTAAAGCATGTGGACCTGCTGCTTCCCATAACGCAAGCACTTCATTTCCTAGTTTCACAACGTGTGTATTAGCAATATTCTTAAATTTTAAATCTAGAGCATTATTTAAAATTCCTCCACTTTTTTGAGTCCCAAAAACTCCTCTATAAATAAATTTATTAATTTTCCTTTCTTCTAAAAAACCTTTTGTTCTCACAAACTTATT
>QCTB01000060.1 GCA_003209055.1 Prochlorococcus sp. AG-670-O13 | reverse complement strand
TTTTAAAGGAGTAAATGTGTCTCTCAATAAAGTTAAGAGTTTTTCTACATCCTTAAATTCTAATCTATCATCTTTAATGAGACTTAATAAAAGATTCTTTCTTACTTCAGATCCTTTCTCACTTACAAATAGTTTCAATCCAGCATTTGCAACTGGGATTAGATCGGGATTGATATTCTCTGTATCCTCAAATAAAGTGTTGAATAAACTTTTGAGCTTTTCTATCTGAATCCTTCCTTCATTATCAAATACCACTTCAAGAAGAATACTTACAATTTCGTCTGAATTATCTGTTAAAAGTTTTTTAGCAATATATGGATATGCTATTTTTAAGATTTTGAATTCAGGATCGAGTCTCAAAGCCAATCCTTCTTGACTTACAACGGCTCTAATTATTAATGCAAACCTGCTTGGCACTCTAAAAGGGTAAGAATACATAAGTTTTGAGAATTTATCTGTTACATTTTTAAGGTTAAAATTACCTACTTCTGCACCAAAGGAGCTCCCAAGAACTTCTTTTAATGGTTCTACAAGTTGTTTAAGATCTTGTTCTTTGGTTAAGAATCCTAATTTCTGAAAATCTTTTGCCATGAGTAAATATTCTTTATTTATCAAATGAACAATTGCTTTAATTAGTGTTAACCTATCTGAATTTGTTATGGTATCCATCATTCCAAAATCAACATAAGCTAAATGTCCAGAATCAGCACTTCCGCCTTTAAGAGCAAACATATTTCCAGGATGAGGGTCTGCATGAAAATAGCCGTATTCAAATAATTGCTGCAATCCACTTATTACGCAAGTTCTTATGAAAGAAGATGGTTTCAAATTATTTTGTTCTAATATTTCCCTATCCCTTAATTTAACTCCGTCAATCCAAGATGTTGTAATAACCCTTTTGGAGGAAAAGTCTTTTTCTAACTTAGGAATAAATACATTAGGATTATTTTTGAAAAAATCGGCAAACTTCAATGCATTTTGTCCTTCTTTTTCATAATCAATTTCATCAAAAAGAGATTTACCAAATTCATCAATTATTTCTCCAATTCCAACGCCTATATTGAGAGGCAAAAATGATGAAAAGGTAGTTGCTAAAATTCTTAGTATTGCTACGTCTCTTCTAATAAGAAAGTATAAGTTAGGTCTCTGAACTTTTACAGCACAAAAAGAATTGTTTTTTGTTCTAGCTTTATAAACAATGCCTAGGCTTGCTGAAGCAATAGGTTCATCTGGAAAATCATCAAATAATTCATTAGCAGGTAATCCAAGATCATCTTCAATTATTTTTAAAGCAATTTTGTGTTCAAAAGGAGGAAGATTATCCTGCAAATTAGTTAGTTCTGTTAACCAGTCTTGTCTGACCAGATCTGGTCTTGTTGAAAGTGCTTGTCCTA
Source organism: Prochlorococcus sp. AG-670-O13 (assembly GCA_003209055.1). GTDB lineage: Bacteria > Cyanobacteriota > Cyanobacteriia > PCC-6307 > Cyanobiaceae > Prochlorococcus_A. Next base: position 1,573 of record QCTB01000060.1, on the reverse strand, counting down.
ATTTAATAAAACATGGTCCCAAATTTGTAATTACATCAAATAGATATTTTGAAAGATTTTTCTGTACATTTTTACTTTTGCTGTTACCTTGAAAAAGGATTCTTAATAGAAGAAAGATTAAAGTTAAAAAGATATATAGGACTCTTGGTAATAATATCCAAGGCCTCAAGAGCAACCAAATTAAATCTCCTTTCGGTGAATATTTTGAATAAGGAATTGCCATTAAATTTAGAGATATTAAAGAAGAAATTCTTTTCAATATATTCTATATGTGTCAATAATACTTTATGAGTATTTCATCTTTTCTAGGTAAAAAGTTTTTAAAATCACTTTTTTTTCCAGCCCATAACAGAGGGAAAGCTTTACCGAAAGGCTTAATTAACTTATTAAAAAAACAACCAGGTTTTTGGGATTTACCAGAACTTCCTGAAATTGGTTCTCCATTATCTAAAAGTGGATTGATAAATGATGCACAGATATCGATTTCAAAAAAAATTAATACAAAGAATTGTTTTTTTGGAGTAAACGGAGCTTCAGGTCTAATCCAATCAGGAATAATCGCTATGGCTAATCCTGGAGAATATATTCTTATGCCAAGGAATGTACATATTTCTGTTATTAAAGCTTGTGCTCTACAGAATATTATTCCAGTATTTTTTGATATTGAGTTTTCTATTGAAACTGGACACTATTTACCCATAACTAAAAAGTGGTTTACGAATGTATTTAATAATTTAGATTTTGAAAAAAAGAGAATTGTAGGAGTAATTCTAGTTAATCCTCTCTATCAAGGCTATGCAACGGACCTTGAACCATTAATTAAAATTTGTCATCAACATAATCTTCCTATTTTAGTTGATGAAGCTCATGGCTCATACTTTCTATTTTGTGAAAATTTTAATTTGCCGAAATCAGCCATAAGATCAAAAGCAGATTTAGTAGTACATTCATTACATAAGTCTCTTAATGGATTAACTCAAACAGCAGTAATTTGGCATAATGGAAATCTTATAGAAAAGAATAAATTAATCAAAAGCATAAACTTATTACAGACTACTAGTCCAAATTCTCTTTTAATTTCTTCTTGTGAGGAGTCTATTAAAGATTGGCTTCAAAAAGATAATCTCGATAAATTCAAAAAAAGAATTTCAGAAGCCAAATCTATCTTCAAAGAACTTAGACGAAGAAATATTCCTCTTATTGAAACTCAAGATCCTTTAAAAATCGTACTAAATACTTCGAAAGTTGGAATTGATGGTTTTACTGCAGATAGATTTTTTTATAAAAACGGACTAGTAGCGGAATTACCTGAAATGATGACACTAACCTTTTGTCTAGGTTTTGCGAAACAAAATAACTTTATTTTTTTATTTCAAAAGTTATGGAAAAAGTTACTAATTGAAACCAATAAATCTTTTAATTTGAAACCCATAAAACCTCCTTTTAGACTAGTTCAATCACCAGAAATACCAATAGGCAATGCTTGGAGATCTAAGACTTATAGTATTTCTATTTCTGAATCCTTGGGAAAAATTTCTGGAGACATCATTTGTCCTTATCCTCCTGGGATCCC
>QCTB01000059.1 GCA_003209055.1 Prochlorococcus sp. AG-670-O13 | reverse complement strand
CTTTTCAATTTAGCTTTTTTTGATATTGCAATATTTAATAGAGAAATTAAATCTGATAAGAAATTACAAGCAGCTACAGAACAAGATTTATATTTATATAAAGGAATGGGGGCTTCATATCTCTGTATAGCTTCAAAAGCTGGTATAGAATTCCCTAAGGCTGTGGGCGTCGCGACCGCAACCTATGTACAAGTAATAGAGGGTAAACATGGAGGAGTTGTTAAAGAATTAGGAGAAAAGAAATTAGAAAGAGCTAAATTATTTGCAGGGGCAGAATTTCAAATAGTTACTACAGCAATACAATATTGTCCTGATAGTGTTCCTAAAGAAGTTACTAAAAAAGTTAACAAAATACTAAAAGATAATAAAAAATAAATTTAGTCTTATCTAAACATAGAGCTCACAGAACTTTCTTCATGAATCCTCCATATTGCTTCTCCTAACATATTGGCGACAGAGAGAACTTTTAACTGAGGAAATTTCTCATTATCAATTACTGGAATGCTATTTGTAACTATAACTTGTTCAAATAAATCTTTTGCACTCAATCTTTCACAGGAAGGTGGCGAAAATACTGCATGAGAAGCACAAGCAAAAATTCTCTTTGCACCTTCTTTTTTTAATAGGTTTGCACCTGAACAAATAGTACCACCAGTATCAATCATGTCATCTATAAGAATAGCTGTTTTACCTTTTACTTCACCAATCACTGTTAAACTCTCTGCGATATTGTGAGCAGATCTTCTCTTATCAATAATGGCCAGTGGAGCATCTTTCATTAATTTTGCAAATGCTCTAGCTCTTGCTACTCCCCCCACATCAGGAGATACAACTACAACTTCTTCTAAATTTAAAGTTTCTAGATAATCAATTAAAACAGGTGATCCATAAATATGATCACAAGGAATATCAAAATATCCTTGTATTTGGGCAGAATGTAAGTCCATGGCAAGAACTCTATCTACTCCTGATTTTTCAAGTAAATTTGCAGTAAGCTTTGCTGTAATTGACTCTCTTCCTGAGGTTTTTCTGTCTGCCCTTGCATAGCCGAAATAAGGTATAACAGCTGTAATTTGCCTGGCTGAAGCTCTTTTACAAGCATCAACCATTATCATCAGCTCCATTAAACTATCATTTACAGGAGCACATGTGGGTTGAATAAGAAATACATCACAACCTCTTATAGATTGTTGAATTTGAACATAAAGTTCCCCATCAGCAAATCTCTTAGATACTAAGGGGACATTTTCTATCCCTAGATATGATGCTATTTCCTCAGCTAATTTTGGATTAGAAGTTCCACTTACTAACCTTAGACGACTATTGGTTAGATTAAGATTAGTTTCTTCATTCTCCACTGCCGTGATAAAACTAGTCACGAAATTAGCATTTAAAACTCTATTGTTATCGTAGTGCCTAATATCAATTTGGCAAAAATTAATTAACTTATTCGTCTTCAATAGTCACAAGACTTATTTTGATAATAAAAAAATTATTTAAGTTTATTATCAGATATTTCTTATGGAAGAAAAAGAAAATTCTAAATTTAGTGTTAAATCATTTATATTAATCTAATGTTAGTTTTAGATAATTAATACCTGAATTATAAAAAAATTATGATTTGCTTAAGTATTTTATGACTTCAAAATCAGTTTTTAAAAAAAAATCTTTAGGAATTCTTGTACATCCTTCAAGCCTCCCTGGAGGTAGTTATTGCGGTACATTTGGACAAGGAGCAAAAGATTGGATTCAAAAACTTTCTAAGCATAAGATTAATTTCTGGCAATTCTTACCTCTTACTCCAACAGATTCAACTGGTTCTCCTTACAGTTCTCCCTCTAGTTTTGCTTTAAATCCATGGTTTCTTGATATCAATGAATTAATTGAAAAACATTTTATCGATTTATCCAACAAGCAGGAATTACAATCAATTAATCATAATAAGGATCATTTTGATTTTGATTTTGCAAATAATTTATCTAAAAAATTAGGCAAGTATCTTTTACTTGCTTGGGACTCTCAATCTGATGAGAGAAAAACTGATTTTTATATATGGAATAAAAAAAATACTTGGGTTGAAGATTATTCAATATTTATGGTTATAAGAGAGGAGTTCAATATGTTGCCTTGGTGGGAGTGGCCATTAGTGTTTAAACATAAGAAAATAGATTTTCTACAAAGGTGGATAAAAGAAAAAAGTAATGAACTACTCAAAGCAAAATTAATACAGTGGCATCTTGATACACAATGGATTGGAATCAAAAAATTTGCCAAAAAAAAAGGGGTTACACTTGTAGGTGATTTACCTTTTTATGTTTCAAGAGATAGTGCAGATGTTTGGAGTAATAAATCATTATTCTCAATTTCTCAAAGTGGAGATTTACTTTTTCAAAGTGGAGTTCCTCCCGATTATTTCTCAGCCACAGGACAACTATGGGGTACTCCCACTTACGATTGGTCTAAACACTTAGATACTAATTTTAAGTGGTGGAGAGAAAGATTTAAAAGACAATTTGAACTTGTAGACATTTTAAGACTTGATCACTTTAGAGCCTTGGCCGGATACTGGAGAGTTGATGGGAATGCTAAAAATGCCATAAAAGGAAATTGGATAAATTCCCCTGGTAAAGAGTTATTAAATTTTTTAAAAAAAGATTTAAAATCTAATCATCTTCCAATAATTGCAGAGGATCTTGGAGTAATAACTAAAGACGTAGAATTATTAAGAGACAATTATGAATTACCTGGGATGAAGATTTTGCAATTCGCATTTGACGGTAACGAAAATAATCCTTATTTACCTGAAAATATAGAAGGTGAGAATTGGGTTGTTTATACAGGAACTCACGATAATAGAACTTCTATTTCATGGTGGGATTATTTAGAAATTAATATTAAAAAACATATTAAAGAAAACTACAATTTTTCTGATAAACCGTCTTGGAATCTTATAGAAATTGGCATGAGAACAAAAGCTAAACTTTTTATTTCACCAATACAAGATAT
>QCTB01000058.1 GCA_003209055.1 Prochlorococcus sp. AG-670-O13 | reverse complement strand
GAAGGATGTTTTTGGATAACTTTGAGCCGCTAAATGAAAAATATAATCAAATTTATTTGATTTAAATATTTCTTCTAAAGAGCCATAATCCGTAATATCTCCATATTTAAGAAAGATCCTATCTTTTGCATTAATACTTTCAATATGATGCTTAATGTTATCTAAAGGGCTTCGCCATCTAATTAACCCATAAATATTCCAATCAGTATTATCTAATAAAAAATCGGCTAAATGCGATCCAACCATTCCAGTAATGCCAGTAATTAAAGCATTTTTTTTCACTAATTTAGATCGAGTTAATTGCATTTTCTAAAGTTTCGCATACTTTATCAACATTATCTAAAGTCAAACCTTGGTGACAGGGCAAAGCAAATGCATTTTTATGAAATAAATTAATATTTGGACAAGAGTTAAAACATATGTTTTGAAATTTTTTATTTACAGGTTGTTTAGAAAAATCGCCAGCCAAAAATGGTCTGGTCTCTATTTTTGAACTCTTTAAATAATCTTTTATTACAGAAATTAATTTATTATTGATCTTTGGCAATAGAATTGGGAATCCAAACCAGCTTGCTGTAGCTCTATCATCAACAATTGGAAATTTTATATTTTTTTCAAGCACTGATGAATTAGAAATATTACTTATATATCGTTCAGCGACATTTTCTCTATCTTTTACATATTTATTTAATTTTTTTATTTGGATACATCCCATTGCAGCTTGAGGATCTGATAGTCTCAGGTTATACCCTGTATTGAGGAATAGAAAAGAAGGATCAAAATGATCTATTCCCTCTATTTTGCTTAGTTCAACATCAATTCCTCTAATCCATCCATGAGATCTTATTGATCTCATTAAATCTGAAAGACTTTTATCCTTGCAAACTGTTATACCACCCTCAAGAGTACAAATATGATGAGAGAAATAAGAACTAAATGTTCCTAACTCACCAAATGAACCAAGTGGCTTCTCGTCCCATTTTGATCCCATACTTTCACAGGTATCTTCTATAAGTAAGATTGATCTTGATATCGATAAATTCATAAAAAACTCTATGTTTGCTGGATTCCCATAAGTATGAATCAACATAATTGCTTTAATATCATGCTCTTTAACGCAATTTTCGACTGCAGTCTTACTTAAATTAAAGTCACTAAATGAAATATCCACATATACAGGGATTAAACCATATTGCACCAAAGGAAATACTGTTGTTGACCAAGCGAGAACGGGTACAATAACTTTATCTCCGGGACTAAGCCTCTTTGATTGTATTAAAGCCGAAATTGCTATCAAATTAGCAGAAGAACCTGAGTTAGATGTAATTGCATAATTAGAATCAAAAACTTCACAAGCTAAATTTTCATATTCATCATTATATTTTCCAAGAGTAATATTACCCTCAAGAAAAGCTTTAGAAAAAGCCATTAACTCATCTTTCCCAAGAGTAGATGAATGAAGCCTTATAAAGTTATCATTTGTTGATGATTTAGATGCATAATAATTTTCTAATTCTTTAGATACACCACTCAAACAGTTATGTAATTTGTCTTCATCTGGAAGATTGCGATCAAAGTAATTCATTTTTAAAATGGGCCCCTAAATTGAATTAGCTCGTTAGAAACGGGAAGTTGATCAAAATCAGAGATTGGATGATTTAAAATTTCACATGTGGCTTTAAGAATTGAATTAGCAGTTGGGTAAAAATAATTTTCTAATTTTCGAGAAGTAGGACAAGGACATTCGGCATATCCTAAAATTATCATTTCACCTTTAAACCCTTTCTCCCTTAGGTTAATAGCCAAAGTATGGGTAATAGAGGATCTTAGCCATCCATGATCAACAAATATTATTTTCTTATTTTTGTTAGCAGACTCTAAAAGTGTTTCAATAAATAAGTTTGTATGGTCAACAAGAGAAAAATGATCGCAAAAAATGCCTTTCTTGTTTAATCTATCGTTTACTTTCTGCACTTCTAAAGTCATGTGACTAATTGAACAAAAAGTAATATTATCTCCTGATGAAATCTTAGTAATATTGGGAACTTTATTTGAAATGTTTATAAATGATTTTGTTTTATACAACATTCTATGCTCAATCACAATAGTTGGAATTTCTTCTTTAAAGACATTAATGTAGGTGTTATAGACATCTTGAGGAGTTGAGGGGGTGAGAACTCTTAAACCAGGAATATTTGAAAATAATGAATGGAAGCTTTGAGAATGTTGACTTCCTTGGCCCCAACTTCTTCCTGTAATAGCCCGAACAACAAAAGGACAAGTTAGTTTTCCATCAGAAACATACTTGACTTTAGCAGCCATGTTTATTAATTGATTACAACAAAGTAGAAGAAAATCAGTTCTCTGATGAACATGTATAGGTTTAAAGCCGCTTATGGCAAGGCCAATTCCATAACCTGTCAAAGAATCTTCTGATAATGGTGTATCAAAGCACCTATCAGGTCCAAAGATTAAAGGAAATTCAGATAAAGTTTGATACATAGCTTTTGGATCATCGACACCAAGTCCATAAACGATGATCTTCTTATCCTCTTCCATTATTTTTCTAAGAGCCAACCATATTGCTTTTGAGTAAGAGGCGGGTTTATTTGAAATCAAAAATTTTTTATCCATAATTCTTAAAAAGTTCAAAAAACATTTTTTAAAAGGTCATTTTTAGATGGTTCAGAGTATTCCATACATTTTTTAAACATTTCTCTAAACTTATCTTCATAAAGTGCAGACTTCTCTTTTACAAATTTTTCATCTATAGAAATAATTTTAGGAGAATGAATTATATCGTATTTCTTCCATTCCTCTAATTCAGATATTGAACGATATCCTAAATCCCAATCATTATTAATTCCTACATGTTCGACCCATCTAAAACACTCTATTTCAATAAAAGTTGGGAGTCTGTTATTTCTAGAATATTGATATGCTGACTGAAAAGATTGATAAAGTTCAATAGGCTTTTTAAAAGTTCCAGAATATGTCTTAATATTGAATGTTTTAGCAAGATCAGAATATGATTTGAGTGAAGTACGTTTTTTCTTCCTTGTG
>QCTB01000057.1 GCA_003209055.1 Prochlorococcus sp. AG-670-O13 | reverse complement strand
CATTATAAAAACTGCGAATGTATTGAAGAAATCCAATTACCATTTTGTTCAATAAGTGATTTAGATGTTTGTGATCGAAAATTAGTTATTAGAGGATGTAGTTTTGATTGTTTTTACGAATTATTTGAGTTTGATTTTGAAGATAAAAGCCATACTAAATTATTAAATGAGATAAGCTTCGAGTCTATAAATGAATATGCAAGACCAGAATCTTTTTGGTTTAAAGGTTTTAATAATCAACCCACACATTCTTTTATTTATAAGCCTCTATTTGAAAGGTTTAATAAGTCACCATTAATTGTTAAGGCACATAGTGGCCCTACTGCTTGCTTTGATGGGTCTTTAAATTCGGAAGTGCAGTATTGGACTTCGAAAGGATTTACAGTTGCGGAAGTGAATTATGGTGGTTCCTCGGGGTTTGGAAGAGAGTACAGGGAAAGATTAAATTATAAATGGGGCATTCTTGATTCATACGATTGTAAAGCATTGGTACTTGATTTAATTAGGTTAAATTTCGTTGATAGCACCAAAGTCGCAATTTTAGGCAATAGTGCTGGTGACCCGTTAATTTTAATAAATCCAGAAATTACTGATTATGGAACAACTTTAAATTCATATGAAGAGGGTTGTCTTAGTATCCCAGGAGTTTATTTAAACGTTGTAAGACCATCAACAATTAAATTAAGATTTAGAGATGAAATGGGCAGGCCAAGAAAATTAAAAGCTGATGGACTCTTAGCAAGATGCATTCAACATGAAATGGATCATCTCAATGGAGTTTTATTTGTTGATAGAGTTACTTCGAAAGAAGATTTGAATAAAGAACTCATCAAAGAAGGATTTCATCAAAAAGATGTAATACCAATCAACTGATTTAATTATTCATTAAAGCAATGGCTGAAACTACAATCTTTAGCAAAATAATAAATGGTGAGATTCCCTGCGAAAAGCTTCATGAAGATGAGCTTTGTATAGCATTTAATGATATTGCCTCTCAAGCTCCAGTTCATTTTTTAGTAATTCCTAAAAAACCATTAGTTAGTTTATACGAATGTTTAGAGGAAGATAAAGATTTATTAGGACATCTTCTTTTAATAGGAAAAAACTGAAACTCAAAGGAGGTTAATTGAAGTTGTCAATAATTTTAATTTATTAATAATTTGGAGAGTCATTATTGATGTAATGCGTAGATCAACTACTTACGCAGGTGTTTTTATACCTTATTTAATAATGTCAGCGGCTTATTTTACAGGGGAAATAGATTTCGGGAGTTTTAATCAATCAATTTTTGCCTTTAATATTGTTGAAGGATCATTATTCTTTGTAGTTAATCAAATAGAAGAATTAGCAAAATTCACTGCTGGTATTAGTCGATTAGAAGGATTTCAATCTAAAGTAGAAACAATTAGTAAACAAAAACCAAAAACAGGAGAATTATTATTTATTCCTCAAAAGCCATACATGCTTTTAGGTTCACTAAGAGAACAATTATGTTATCCAACAGAAGTTAATAAATTTTCTGATGAACATTTAGTAGCAGTTCTTGATGAGGTTAATTTAAGTTCACTTATTGATCGTTACCCTAACCTTGATATAAAACAAGATTGGCCAAGAATTTTATCTTTAGGAGAACAACAAAGACTTGCTTTTGCAAGACTTTTATTAAATTCTCCTAGATTTGCAGTCTTAGATGAAGCAACTAGTGCTCTAGACATAGAAACTGAAAAACGCCTATATAATTTATTGAAAGAAAGAGAGCTATCTTTAATAAGTGTTGGACATAGGCCTAGTTTAAAAGACTTTCATGAAAACATCTTGGAATTAAATGGACAAGGAAATTGGAAATTATTCACCTCTGATAAGTATAATTTTAGAAATTAGTAGAAAAAATGAATTCAACTGAAAAAGACGATTTAAATGAAGGTCAAGTTAATGAAGATAATATTAAAACAGAGAACATGAATTCTGAAGAAATTAAAATTGATGAACAATCAATTGAAATTGAAGACAAATATAAGTTTGGATGGAGTAATTATTCAGAAATAACAAATGGAAGATTTGCAATGCTTGGATTTATAGCAATCATTTTAATTGAATTAATAAGCCAAAAATCATTTCTAAACTGGGCTGGAATATTTTAATTAATCATCAAACCTAGAGCTATTATCTCTGGGTTTATTTTTTTTTGTGCCTACAGTATATCTTCCTGTTTGATTTTTAGAACTTGATCTTTCGCTAGATCTTGTTCTTGTAGCTTGACGAGGTTTTTTTACTTCATTTATATTCTGAGAAAATGAAGCGTCTTCTACTTTTTCTCTTGAAGTTTGAGATCTAATTGATGATCTGGTTGTTTTATTAGATGAGGAAGAAGTAGCTTTAGGTGAGAAATTATTTGATTTTCTAGAACCTTCTTGATTAGGTAATGGCCTCGAGCCTCTTTTAACTTCGCTTCTTGATGCTCTCCTTTCTCCAAAGCTACTTCTTCTATCCTGATTACTCAAACTATCCTCAGATAGAGGACTTCTTCTCTTTGGTTCATTACTCTCAAATTGATTCGATTCCCTTAAAGAAGTTCGTCTCCTACTTACTGCAGATTCAGGAATAGCTCTTGATACATTTCTCCTTGATGATCTCGCTCCTATATAATCATCTTCTAAATCATCATCTTGAGCTCTGAATCTTCTAGAAGATCTATCAGAACCTTCAAACTGATCATAATCGTCATTAAATCTATTTCTTGAAGAATTTCTAGGTAAATCTGGCATCTGCTCATCTTCAAAATAAGATGATCTTCTTGCTTGATCAGTCGCAACACCTCTTAATCGAACACTTTCATATGCAAAGAATACGGTAGTTCCTGCTAACAAAAACTGTCCAAATTGCAAAATAGGATCTAATCTCCATCCTTGAAAAAATAAAATTCCTCCACATAAAAGACCAATTGCTGCAAAGAAAACATCATAATCTCTTGCTAACTCAGGTTTAAATGACCTCAAAAAATATAGGCCACCTCCACACACAGCTAGTACGATGCCTACAATACTTGCCCAATTTAGACTAGCATTGACCACATTTTTTCTCC
>QCTB01000056.1 GCA_003209055.1 Prochlorococcus sp. AG-670-O13 | reverse complement strand
TACCGCTTTAATGGGCGAACAGCCCAACCCTTGGGACCGACTTCAGCCCCAGGTTGCGATGAGCCGACATCGAGGTGCCAAACCTCCCCGTCGATGTGAACTCTTGGGGGAGATCAGCCTGTTATCCCTAGAGTAACTTTTATCCGTTGAGCGACGGCCCTTCCACGCAGAACCGTCGGATCACTAAAACCGACTTTCGTCCCTGTTCGACTTGTAGGTCTCACAGTCAAGCTCCCTTCTGCTTTTGCACTCAACGACTGATTTCCAACCAGCCTGAGGGAACCTTTGTGCGCCTCCGTTACCTTTTAGGAGGCGACCGCCCCAGTCAAACTGCCCATCAGATACTGTCCGCTTCCCGGATAACGGGTAAGCGTTAGAACTCTAGCTCTAATAGAGTGGTATCTCACCGATGACTCAATAATACCCACAAGTACTATTTCAACGTCTCCCACCTATTCTGCGCAATTAGAGCCCGAGCACAATATCAAACTACAGTAAAGCTTCATAGGGTCTTTCTGTCCGGGTGTATGTAGTCCGCATCTTCACAGACAATTCTATTTCGCCGAGCCTCTCTCCGAGACAGCGCGCAAATCGTTACACCTTTCGTGCGGGTCGGAACTTACCCGACAAGGAATTTCGCTACCTTAGGACCGTTATAGTTACGGCCGCCGTTCACCGGGGCTTCAGTCGCCAGCTTTGCTAAAAGCTAACCAGCTTCCTTAACCTTCCGGCACTGGGCAGGTGTCAGCCCCCATACATCGTCTTGCGACTTAGCGGAGACCTGTGTTTTTGGTAAACAGTCGCTTGCGCCTCTTCACTGCGACCAGCTCTCGCTGGCACCCCTTCTCCCGAAGTTACGGGGCCATTTTGCCGAGTTCCTTAGAGAGAGTTATCTCGCGCCCCTCGGTATTCTCTACCACCCCACCTGTGTCGGTTTCGGGTACTGGCATTTATGCCTTAACGGGTATAGGGCTTTTCTTGGAAGCATGACATCACCAACTTCGCTGCCGTAGCAGCTCGTACTCACGCCTCAGCTCAAGATGTTTTCTCCATCTCTCAAAGCCTTGAACGCTTGAACCAGTAACCAACATCTGGCCTGGCTAGCCTTCTCCGTCCCCCTTCCCAAAACATAACTGGTACAGGAATATTGACCTGTTATCCATCGACTACGCCTTTCGGCCTCGCCTTAGGTCCAGACTAACCCTCCGCGGACGAGCCTGCCGGAGGAACCCTTAGGGTTTCGGGGCATGGGATTCTCACCCATGTTTTCGCTACTCAAGCCGACATTCTCACTTCTATGCCGTCCACGTCCGCTTACGCTAACGCTTCACCCAACATAGAACGCTCCCCTACCATAAATAAATTTATCCGCAGCTTCGGTATAACGCTTAGCCCCATTCATTTTCGGCGCAGGATCGCTCGACCAGTGAGCTATTACGCACTCCTTTGAGGATGGCTGCTTCTAGGCAAACCTCCTGGTTGTCTGGGCAATCCCACCTCCTTTATCACTTAGCGTTAATTTTGGGACCTTAGCTGGCGGTCTGGGCTGTTTCCCTCTTGACTATGGAGCTTATCCCCCACAGTCTGACTGCCTAGTTACACACAGGGTATTCAGAGTTCATATCGATTTGGTACCGCTTTCGCAGCCCGCACCGAAATGGTTGCTTTACCCCCCTGCTGGAGCACTAGACGCTACGCCTCAACGTATTTCGGGGAGAACCAGCTAGCTCCTGGTTCGATTGGCATTTCACCCCTAACCACAGCTCATCCGCTGAATTTTCAACTTCAGTCGGTTCGGACCTCCACTTGGTATCACCCAAGCTTCATCCTGGCCATGGTTAGATCACCAGGGTTCGGGTCTATAAACACTGACAAACGCCCTATTAAGACTCGCTTTCGCTGTGGCTCCACCATTTCCGGTTTAACCCGCCAGTGCCTATAAGTCGCCGGCTCATTCTTCAACAGGCACACGGTCACCCGATTAGTCGGGCTCCCATTGCTTGTAAGCTCACGGTTTCATGTTCTATTTCACTCCCCTCCCGGGGTTCTTTTCACCTTTCCCTCGCGGTACTGTTTCACTATCGGTCACACAGTAGTACTTAGCCTTACGAGGTGGTCCTCGCAGATTCACACGGAATTCCACGTGCTCCGTGCTACTCGGGATACAGCTAGGTCAACTTATCTTTCAATTACGGGGCTTTCACCCTCTATGGCACGCCATTCAAACGTTTCTTCTAGACTTGTTGATCCATATTGCTGTCCCACAACCCCGATAGTCAAGACTATCGGTTTGGGCTATTCCCCGTTCGCTCGCCGCGTGAGGGACGAAGGCCTCTGGGCTGTAAACCTCTTTTCTCAAGGAAGAAGATATGACGGTACTTGAGGAATAAGCCACGGCTAATTCCGTGCCAGCAGCCGCGGTAATACGGGAGTGGCAAGCGTTATCCGGAATTATTGGGCGTAAAGCGTCCGCAGGCGGCTTTTCAAGTCTGCTGTTAAAGCGTGGAGCTTAACTCCATTATGGCAGTGGAAACTGATTGGCTTGAGTATGGTAGGGGCAGAGGGAATTCCCGGTGTAGCGGTGAAATGCGTAGATATCGGGAAGAACACCAGTGGCGAAGGCGCTCTGCTGGGCCATTACTGACGCTCATGGACGAAAGCCAGGGGAGCGAAAGGGATTAGATACCCCTGTAGTCCTGGCCGTAAACGATGAACACTAGGTGTCGGGGGAATCGACCCCTTCGGTGTCGTAGCTAACGCGTTAAGTGTTCCGCCTGGGGAGTACGCACGCAAGTGTGAAACTCAAAGGAATTGACGGGGGCCCGCACAAGCGGTGGAGTATGTGGTTTAATTCGATGCAACGCGAAGAACCTTACCAGGGTTTGACATCCTGAGAACCTCTTAGAAATTTGAGGGTGCCTTCGGGAATTCAGTGACAGGTGGTGCATGGCTGTCGTCAGCTCGTGTCGTGAGATGTTGGGTTAAGTCCCGCAACGAGCGCAACCCACGTTTTTAGTTGCCAGCATTTAGTTGGGCACTCTAGAAAGACCGCCGGTGATAAACCGGAGGAAGGTGTGGATGACGTCAAGTCATCATGCCCCTTACACCCTGGGCTACACACGTACTACAATGCTACGGACAAAGGGCAGCAAACTCGCGAGAGCTAGCAAATCCCATAAACCGTAGCTCAGTTCAGATCGTAGGCTGCAACTCGCCTACGTGAAGTAGGAATCGCTAGTAATCGCAGGTCAGCATACTGCGGTGAATACGTTCCCGGGCCTTGTACACACCGCCCGTCACACCATGGAAGTTGGCCATGCCCGAAGTCGTTACTCCAACCCTTGTGGAGGAGGACGCCGAAGGTGGGGCTAATGACTGGGGTGAAGT
>QCTB01000055.1 GCA_003209055.1 Prochlorococcus sp. AG-670-O13 | reverse complement strand
TGACTCATAAACTATGAAAAATTGACTTCCACCTGTATCTTTACCAGCATGAGCCATAGAAAGTGAACCTTTAAGATGTTTATTAGAATTAATTTCACATTTAATATTGTATCCTGGACCACCTGTCCCAGGCATCCCTGAAGAACCTTCCCTGGTATTAGGACAACCTCCTTGAGCCATAAAACCTGGGATTACTCTGTGAAAAGCTAATCCATCATAAAAACCTTCACTAATTAGCTTTGTGAAATTGTTAACTGTATTAGGGGCATCATTAGAAAAAAATTCAATATTAATAATTCCTGCATCAGTTTCAAATAAAGCTTTAGTCATTGTTAATTGATTATCTTTAATATTAATATTAAACCTTAAAGAAGCTTTTCAAGATTCTCCTTAATGGAATTTAAATCTATATCTTCTTTTTTAAGTGTTTCATTATTCCAATCTTCCACTTCTAAATTTTTTTGAGGAGGAGATATTAATAATCTATCTTCAGGTGTCTTTGGCACGAAATTCTTCTCAACTAATTTACATTCATAATCTAATTTTGTGCAGAAATCTTTAATTTCATTTATGTTAATCATTTCTACTGTAGGCAATGGAAAATCTTGAGCTTCTAAAAGGCCACAGTATCGTTCAGCATCATCTTTTTCTTCAAACATTAAGACTATAGTTCTGCCTTTTAATTCAATTGAATGTATACCTTCTTTTTCAGTTCCGAAATTATAAAGTAAAACAAAAATATTCATAAAAACATTTTGGATTATTACTATGTTATTTAATTAATTGTCAGATAGTGATAATTCTTGAAGCCTTGTATACAATGCAATTTCTTCATCATTAATATCTGCAGGAATGACAACAAGAATCTCCACAAACTGATCTCCAATATTATCACCAAAAATTAAACCTCTACCCTTGAGCCTTAACATTCTTCCAGTTGATGATTTTGGAGGTACTTGGAGAGTTACAGTGCCATCAAGAGTAGGAACTTCTACTGCACAACCGAGAAGTGCATCAGGAGGAAATAGCTCTAATTTATAAAGAACCCTTAATCCATCAATCCGAAGTCCATTTTCAGTTTGTACTTTCAATTGCAAATAATGATCCTTCCCTCCTTTTGCAATATTCTCTAATCTTAATCTCCAACCATCGCCAGCGAATGGCGGTGTATCAACCTCTACAACAGTTTGATCCTCAAGTTCTATTAATATTGACGCACCACTTAATGCCTCATCAGGAGTTAATTCGATAATAGTTTCGATATCTTGATGAAGCTTTACAGGTGGTGGTTCTACTGGAGAGGTTGCTGGACAGTCGTAATTTTCATAATCATCATCATTTATTACTTCTTCAACATCTTCATCCTTATAAAAATTATTAGAATTATTATCAATATTTTTATTATCTAAATCTGATTCGTATTCAAAACCAAATAAAGAATTGAGGTAATCTTGATATTCAGGGAAACCTACTTTAAAATCTAAATTATTTTTATTACTAGAAGTGCCTAGATCATTAAATTTGCTTCCTTTATAATTATCACGTAAGAATTCATAAGCTTCATTAATTAGTTTAAATCTATCTTCAGCATTAATATCATTTTTATTTAAATCAGGGTGCCATTTTCGTGCTTCTCTTCGAAAAGCCTTTTTAAGCTCTATCTCGTCAAATTCGTAGGATAAACCTAAAATTGATAAATAGTCTTTCTTAGAGGAAGTAGTCATTGTCCCATGGATCTTCGTCCCTAGAGTTACCATACCTTGAATTTCTATAATTACTATTCATTTGTTTGTCCCAAGGATCATCATCATCCCAATAATCATCTGAAAACAATTCATCCTTTAAAGATCCAAAGGTATTCTTAATACCTTGTAAGGGGTTATTCTCTATTTTTTTCTCAGCGGCAAATCTTCTATTTAAGCCAAAAAGAGCTTCCTGCAAAGAACTTACAGATATTTCTAATTCTTGAGGATCATCATCATCAATAAATTCTTCAACATCTTGAATTGCTAACTCTACGGCCCTCTGTTGTCTTTCTGCTCCATATGGTCCAAATTCTAATGAAGCATCCCTTAATCTTCGTTCTGCTTGTGCAATAAGAGTAAGAGCATTATTTTTCCTATCGATAACTGATCTTTTCATTTTATCTTCGGATGCCTTTGATTTAGCCTCAGCAATCATCATATTAATTTCTTGTTCATTTAAATTCGAACCTCCAGATATACTTACTGTTTGCTTTCGCCCAGTAGTTCTATCAGTAGCACTTACTTCTAACAAACCATTTGCATCTATATCAAATGCTACCTGAACTTGAGGAATCCCTCTTGGTGCTGGAGGTATACCTGACAATCTAAATTTTCCTAATGATTTATTCTCTGATGCTAAAGGCCTTTCTCCTTGTCTAACTTGTACAACAACAGATGATTGATTTGATTCAGAGGTACTGAATACATCTGATTGTCTTACTGGTATTGGAGTATTTCTTGGTATGAGAACTTTCATGAGTCCACCAATAGTTTCTAACCCTAGAGATAAAGGAGTTACATCATTTAAAAGTAAATCACGTAATTCACCACTAATAATTCCAGATTGTATTGCAGCACCAATTGCTACAACCTCATCAGGATTAACTGATTGGCAAGGTTCATTAGGAATAAGAGTTTTCACTAATTGTTGAACCATAGGTATACGAGTACTACCCCCAACAAGGACTACCTCATCAATTTCAACTGCGTCCCAACCAGAATCCTCCAATGCGACTTGTACGGGTTCTAGCAATCTGTCTAAAAGATCTTCTGATAGTGATTCAAATAATTTTCTATCAAATTCAACCTCAATATGTAATGGACCATCCTCACTTGTAGTAATAAAAGGTAATGAAATTTTAGTTTTTTGTAAACCAGATAATTCACATTTAGCTTTCTCAGCAGCTTCTGTAAGTCTTTGAAGAGCTTGCCTGTCCCTTCTTAAATCAATCTTATGTTTCTCAAAAAAATCCTCTGCAAGCCAATCAACTATTTTAGAGTCAAAATTGTTACCTCCAAGTTGAGTATCTCCACAAGTAGCTTTAACATCAAAAACTCCGTTAGATATCCTCAATAAAGATACATCGAAAGTACCTCCACCTAAATCAAAGACAAGTACATTATTTGAAGAACTTTTTTCAAAACCGTACGCTAAAGCTGCAGCAGTAGGCTCATTTAATATTCTTTCAACTTTTATTCCAGCTAATATTGCAGAATCTTTTGTAGCTTGTCTTTGGGATTCATTAAAATATGCAGGAACCGTAATAACTGCGGAATCAATTGTATCTCCTAAATAAGTTTCTGCATCATTAATCAATTTTCGTATTAATGAACTTATCAACTCTTCAGGAGCATACTCACGTTCAGTAAATGGACTTAAAATTCTTACACTACCATTATCATTAGATTTAACATTATAGGGAACAGAAATACTTGTTTCATCTAGGTCATCCCAATCACATCCCACGAATCTCTTTAAGTTATAAAATGTATTTTTTGGATTTAATACAAGTTGTCTTCTTGCTTGATCACCTATAACAATTTCTGAATTTTTTGTAAAACCTACTATTGAAGGTGTTGTTCTTGTACCCTCTGAATTAGCTATTACAACGGGGCGACCGGCTTCTATAACTCCTACAACAGAGTTTGTAGTTCCTAAATCAATTCCAACTATTTGCCCCA
>QCTB01000054.1 GCA_003209055.1 Prochlorococcus sp. AG-670-O13 | reverse complement strand
TCCCTTTAGCTTTTTAAGTCCATTTTTATTGGAAATTGAATCAAGTTTTAATTTCTTATTCACAATAAAAACGCTTTTAAACTCTTTATCAATATCTCGTTGAGCAATCACAATTGCATTAGGGGTTTGTAATCTTGCCTGAACTCCGGATAAACCCCCAAACCATACTAAATCTAAATCATTTGTTCTAAATCCAGTAACCGCAGCAACATAATTAATAACGGGAATATACTTTACCTTTATATCTAGAGTCTTGGCTAATTCTTTTGCAAACAAATTAAATCTTTTGTCTAACAAATCTTGATTTTGATCAGGAATTGCCCCGACCTTTAAAACTTTTGGATTTGCATTTAAGGGTGAAGAAAGAGTTGCAAACAAAATAGTAGAGGTTGCAATAATCTTTTTGATATTAATAAAAGTCTTATTCATTTAAAAGTAATAATTTAAAATTCCTTTCTCTAATCTTGTTAAGCCATCAAGAATTTTTTCTTTTGAAGAGGCACATGATATTCTAATACATTGATCATCACCAAAAGGTTTTCCAGGCACCACCACTAAACCATAATCATTAAGAATTCTTTTGCAAAATTCTACAGAAGTCATGGAATTATTAGGTAATTTAGGAAATGCATAAAAAGCTCCATTAGGTGGATATATAAAAAGTCCTTCGATATTTTTTAGCCCTTTATAAAGGACTTCTCTTCTTAGATCATAATGGCTATTGATTTCTAAGAAAAATTCTCGGTTTACTTTTAAAGCCTCTAATGCACCTCTTTGAACAAAAGAACAAACATTACTTGTACTTTGGCTTTGTAAGGCTGATGATGCTTTAATAACATCTTTTTGTCCTACTAAATAACCAACTCTCCACCCAGTCATTGCCCAACCCTTTGCAAAACCATTAATTATAAAAATTCTTTCTTGTAGGTCAGTTGCTAGTGAAGCTAAACTTAAATGCTTAAATTCTTTTTTAAGAATTAATTCGTAAATCTCATCTGAAAGAATATTAATATTTTTATTTTCTCTTACTAATTCTGCAATTTGTAACAACTCTTCTTTTGACATTACTCTACCAGTTGGATTGTTGGGAGAATTAATAATTATAAATTTCGTTTTTGGAGATATCTTAGATTTTAAATCTTGTATATTTATTTTGAATCCATCTTCAGACGAAGAATTTAGGAAGACAGGCTTTCCCCCTGCCAATCTAACCATCTGAGGATAGCTTAACCAATAAGGAGCAGGTATAATCACTTCGTCCCCATCATTCAATAAAACCTGGAAAAGATTATAAATTGCCTGTTTTGCTCCATTTGTTACCATTACATTTTCGTATTCAACATTTAAATTGTTTTGGGTTTGAAGTTTCTCTGCAATAGCTTTTCTAAGTTCTAAATCTCCTGAGGCAGGTCCATATTTTGTATATCCATCAAATATAGCCTCACTTGTTGCTTTTAATATTTTATTGGGAGCATCAAAGTCTGGTTCTCCTGCACTTAAATTACATATGTCTTTTCCCTGTTTTGCGAGTTGATTAGCTTTAGCACTTATCTGCAGAGTAAGTGAAGGCTCAATAGAGTCTGCTCTTTTTGATAAATTTACTTCACTCATTTGATCTAAAGTTCTTTAAATATAACTTTTAAAAAATTTATTTTATTAATAAATTAAGAATAAGTAAAAGTATCACAGATTGGTTTAATTTGGTTCATTTTCTTAATTTAATTTATTTTGGTATGGCCTTTTGCTTAAAAATTAAAATGTGAAGTGATGAATTATATAATTATTATTATTTTTTTTAATCACTTTTATTATTAATATTATTTATAAGCTTTGAACTTAAATTTGCTTTGAAAAGATTAGTCATTAGTAGAGGTAACGTATTCGCAAATTTATTAATAATTGGGGAAGCACCTGGGGCTAAAGAAGACTTAGAGGGAGAACCTTATGTTGGCAAATCAGGAAAATTGTTGGATGAGCTATTAATAAGAGCAGGAATTGACTCACAAAAGGATGTATATTTTTGCAATGTAATTAAATGTCGTCCTCCAAAGAACAGAAAACCTACTACTAAAGAAATAAATATTCATAAACCATGGTTAATGCAGCAAATTAAACTAGTAGATCCAAAATTTATAATTTTAACTGGTTCGACAGCTATGAGAACTATTTTGGAAACAAAGAATCCAATTTCTAAGTCACGAGGAAAATGGGTAAAGAAAGATGGGAGAGAAATTATCTCTATTTTTCACCCATCCTATTTGTTGAGATTCCCTTCAAAAGAAGTTGGTAAACCATATGATTTAACTTTAAAAGACCTTAAGAATGTTAGTAGTAAACTATATGCTTTATAATTTAGTAAATCCTTTTTGAATTTCTAGAATTTAATGTCATTAACTCAATCAAAAGAGGTGAATAGTCTCTCAAAAAGATATTCAACTCATATTGAGAGAAGGATTACTAGAACGGTAATGGTAGGAGATATTGCAATTGGGAGTGACTTTCCAATAAGGGTTCAATCGATGATAAATGAAGACACTATGGATGTGGAGAATTCTTACTTAGCTATTAAAAGACTTCATGATGTAGGCTGTGAGATAGTAAGACTCACAGTCCCTTCGTTAGCCCATGCAAAGGCTGTTGGAGATATTAAAGAAAAGTTAATTGAAAATAATATAAGCACCCCATTAGTTGCAGATGTTCATCACAATGGAATGAAAATCGCAATGGAGGTTGCGAAACATGTTGATAAAGTAAGGATTAATCCAGGATTATTTGTTTTTGAGAAATCAGATCCTACAAGAACTGAATATAGTGATGAGGAATTTGAGATTATTAAAAATACAATTTTAAAGAGATTTACTCCACTTGTAGAAGTTTTAAAGTCTGAGAACAAAGCTCTAAGAATTGGAGTTAATCATGGTTCTTTATCTGAGAGAATGCTTTTTACTTATGGAGATACACCCTTAGGGATGACAGAATCTGCAATGGAATTTGTAAAAATTTGTGATGAACTTGATTTTCATAACATTATTATTTCCATGAAAGCATCGAGAGCCCCAGTAATGTTGGCCGCATATAGGATGATTGCAGATAGGTTAGATGCAGAAGGATATAATTATCCTTTGCATTTAGGAGTCACAGAAGCGGGTGATGGAGATTATGGAAGGATTAAGAGCACAGCTGGTATAGGAACACTCCTCGCAGAAGGTCTTGGAGATACTATCAGAGTCTCTTTAACGGAAGCGCCTGAAAAAGAAATCCCAGTTTGCTATTCAATTTTACAATCTTTAGGATTAAGAAAAACAATGGTTGAATATATCAGTTGTCCTAGCTGTGGAAGAACTCTTTTTAATCTTGAGGAAGTTGTAGATAAAGTCAGGAAAGCTACTTCCCATTTAACAGGTTTAGATATAGCAATAATGGGATGTATAGTAAACGGTCCAGGCGAAATGGCCGATGCTGATTACGGCTATGTAGGTAAAGGTAAAGGGACAATTGCTCTTTACAGAAGAAAAGAAGAGATTAAAAGAGTACCTGAGGATGAAGGGGTTGATGCTTTAATTAGACTAATCAAAGATGATGGGAAATGGATTGATCCATAAACAAATTTTTAATTTATAATTAAAATAATAAAAATCTAATATATAGTACAAACCTTTGAAGATAAAAAATTTATTTAAAAAGAAATTTGTCTTTTTATTAGCGACGACTTGTTCTGGAATATTAGTAATTGAGCGTACGAATGCAACAATTTTAGAAAATAATTACAAAGAGGTTATTGATCATGTTTGGCAAATTGTATATAGAGACTTTCTTGATTCAAACGGAAAATTTGAAAGATCTAATTGGATTAATGTAAGAAAGACTGTTTTAGCAAAAAAATATTCAGATAGTAATGAAGCTTATGATGCTATTAGAAATATGCTTTCAAATTTAGATGATCCATATACAAGATTTTTGGATCCTAAAGAATTTAATCAGATGAGAATAGATACATCAGGAGAATTGACTGGAGTGGGAATACAAATTGTTAAAGATAAAGAGTCTGATGATTTAATAATCATCTCTCCCATAGAAGGAACTCCTGCT
>QCTB01000053.1 GCA_003209055.1 Prochlorococcus sp. AG-670-O13 | reverse complement strand
CTTTAGTATTATTAGATTCTATAAATTTTCCCAAAACCCTAAATTTTTTATATCTTTGTTCTAACAGTTCCTCTGTACTCAACTCCAATAATTCATCAAGATGCTTCTCAATTGCTTTTTTTAGAGTATTTCCAGCATCTATAGGTGCCCAATTATTTCCGCCTGCAGGTTCAGGTAAAACTTCATCTATCACTCCTAATTTAAGAAGATCATTACCGGTAATTTTTAATGCGGTAGCAGCTTCTGAAGCTTTTGCTGCATCTCTCCAGAGAATTGATGCACAGGCTTCAGGACTGGCGACAGTATAAACACTATGTTCAAACATCAATAATTTATCAGCTACTCCTATACCTAATGCGCCTCCAGAACCTCCTTCTCCGATAACTGTAGCAATTATAGGAACTTCAAAACCAAACATTTCTCTTAAATTTCTTGCTATGGCCTCACCTTGTCCTTGTTCTTCAGCAGAGAGGCCCGCATATGCTCCAGGAGTATCAATAAAAGTAAGAATAGGTAAAGAGAATCTGTCAGCATGCTGCATTAACCTCAACGCTTTTCTATAACCCCCTGGTTTTGCCATGCCAAAGTTTCTAACAACATTTTCTTTCGTATCTCTACCTTTCTGATGACCTAACAAAAGTACTGATTTATTATTTATTGAACCAATGCCGCCAATTAGTGCCATATCGTCTCCACCATTTCTATCACCATGTAATTCAATCCAATCGTCGCAAAACATTTGAATAAAATCCAAAGTACTTGGTCTTTGTGGGTGTCTAGCCACTTGAATTTTTTGAGCAGGTGTAAGGGATCTGAAAATTTCCTCTCTTCTTCTTGTCGCGAGTGTTTCTAATTGTAATAACTGTTGACTAACATCTACCTCAGAATCTCTTGCTAATTCTCTGATTTGTTCTATTTGCTTCTCAAGCTCTACAAGAGGTTTTTCAAAATCTAGGAGATAACGTCTTGCCATGATTAAACAGCTAATACTTTTGGCATCTTATCTAGACCAATAGCAGAAAATCCATGTTTCATAGAAGCCGCACCAATAAACTCCATTTTCTCAAGCGAAATATTGTTTCTTCCCCAGCTGAAATTTGTATGACATTTTTCAAATTCTAAGATCATCGCTTCTGCAAAACATGCAAACATTTCTCTCTGAGGATTTTGCATTTCTGCTAGTTCCATCATATTCCAACCAATATCATTGAAGAATTTTACTATACCCCCTTTCAAGACATGTATATCATCACCTTGGAATTTTTCGTCCAGATTTTTTGGATACCCACCATCAATCATTAAACATGGTTTTTTGAGATTATTTGTGTCAATTTCCATAGTTTTTGGCATACTTGCTACCCATACAACAATATCTGCTTCTGGTAATGCTTCATCTAAATTTTTAATAGTTCCTCCATCTAATTCTTTTTGTAAGGAAGATAAAGGTTCTTGTTGCCTGGCAACCATAAGAAGCTCCCCAATACCTGTCTTGTTAACTAACCATCGACAAACAGCACTACCTATATCTCCAGTTGCACCAACTACTGCAACAGTTGCACTTTTAAGATCAATTCCTATTTTAGGGGCATTAATCTCTAATTGTCTGCAAATAACCCAAGCAGTATGAGTATTCCCAGTTGTGAATCTTTCCCACTCTAAGGAAGTGTTTCTAATTTGCTTATGTTGAAGAAGATTGAAATTTTCGAAAATTATAGAAGTGAACCCTCCTAAAGCAGTAATATTAATACCTTTTTTCTGAGCTAATTCCATGGCATTTAATACTTTTCTTCTAGCCGTTTTAAATCTTGAAAGCATTTCAGGAACGAAACATGAATCAATATAAGCACCTTCAATTGAAATACCGGTAGCACTTTTTACCTCTACATTTTCAACTAGTTGAGGTGGAGCTGTGCACCAAACATCTAAATCACCATCGGCAATATGATCAAAGCCCAATAATGAAGCCTTTCTTTTTGCATCTTCAAAACTAGTTGAATGACCTATTAGCCCAAACATTGATTAATTTATTAATGGAAACTAGATATTGATATGAACAATAGCACAAAGCAATTAACTAAATTGATAAATATATTTTTGAATTGACTAATTAAATTTATTAGTAAATCAAACGATTGCTGCCATTGCCATTCTTGCAATCTCTCTATTATCTAAACCTATTTCTAGGAGCGTATCCTGATAAGCAATCATGAATTCTTCCATTAATTCCTCTCTATCCATCGCTAGTACCGAAGCATCTCCTGCGACTTGATCTAACATTTTCTTAATCAATGGAAGGTTAACCTTATTAGCTTCCATTAGTTCTTCCTTACAAGTAGCTAAATTTTCTTTTAACCATTCTTGCCCATAATTTAAATGAAGATATTCATCTTTAACAACACCTTGAGTAATTTTTTTTGCGAAAGGATCAGCAACTCTTATATAAACGTGGTAAGCAGAAATAGCAAAAGCTTCAATCAAGATTGCTTGTATAAGTAAGCATGTAGTTGTTTTACCATTCTTTAAAGCAACTTGAAAATTACCATGTAATTTGGAAAAAAATTCTTTAGCAAAAATCATATCTGCTTGAACACCAAGATTTCTTCCGCATGCAGTAAAGCCCCTTTTATGCTTAAGCTCCATTTTCGCAAGTTTGGTTAATTCTTCTAATTCGTTAGGTATAAGTGTTGACAAGGAAATGTAATTATCATGGGCTTCCTGCTCTCCTTCAATAACAATTGCATTTATCCTGCTGTAAGCATCCTTATAGGAATCAGTAGTAAAATCAGGTAAATCTATAGTATTTTGATCTATAGAATTTTCTAAATTAGTGTCTTTATTTGATTCGAGTGTTTGCATGTCAGTAATCTTTAGCTCATTATGCATAAGTTTTACACAATTATAGTGAGTTTATTCAAATATGATGAAAATAGTTTCAATTGTTAAACGACATTATTAAGTAACTAATCATTTTTTACTTTTAATTAGGCCAGTCTGATTTCATAAGATTCATAATTAATTTAAACCAATGATTGATTAATAAGGTCTTTAAACTATTTCCTAAATCTGCATTGGAACCTTTACTATCGCCAATTACTCCAGACTTGCTCAAATCTTCTGTTAACCATGCAGTTGGAGCATTTCCCTCTAAACTCCAACCCTCTGGAATTTGCCTTTCATTTCCTTCACAAGGTCTATCTTCTCCAACAAGGTCAGATTTCAAAGCCATCATCAAACTCGTTTCAGCTAATGATGCATGCAACCCATTCTCAATCTCATTTTTTGTTAATAATTGATTTATTCCATCAACACCGCTCCATAAAAAACATGGGAAAACAGAGAGTTTAGGAGAAATACTTCTTAATTCTCTTGCTGCTGTACTTAGTAGGGAAATTTGTCCTCCATGTGCATTAAGTATTATCAATCTTTTGAATCCCATATCAGCTAACTGAACACCAACTTCTTTTATCATTGCGGTTATTACATTTGAAGATAGGGAAATAGTTCCATCAAATCCCTTATGTTCAGGAGAAAAACCAATGTATTGAGTTGGAAGTTTTTTTATAGGTGTTTCAGAAGGAATTAATTTTAAAACTTCGCAAATGATCTCATCAACAAAAATACTATCTGTAGCTAATGGTAAATGGGGGCCATGTTGTTCTACCGCTCCAAATGGCCAGATAATTGTTGATCTTTTATCTTTTGAAATATTGTTTACTTCGGTCCAAGATAAATATTCAAATTCACTAGGTATGGATTTTAAGTTCATTATTTTTAATTGTGAGTACGAACATTTAGAATATGTTAATAATAAATTACTATTATTTTACCTATGAAGGGAGTAAGTGATAAAGATGCCCAAAATAATAAGAAAATTAAGGGCCAAAAAACTGAAGTTAAAAAACCAATA
This sequence comes from Prochlorococcus sp. AG-670-O13, assembly GCA_003209055.1. GTDB lineage: Bacteria > Cyanobacteriota > Cyanobacteriia > PCC-6307 > Cyanobiaceae > Prochlorococcus_A. Next base: position 804 of record QCTB01000053.1, on the reverse strand, counting down.
CAGGTTCTTCACATAAGTAAAAAAGATACTAGTAGTCAAAAGGAGGATTTTTTTGATGAGAAGCAAAATCCTTCAAAAGAAATTAATAAAGAGATTAATCCTCAAACGATCGAAGCCCCCTTAAATAAAAAAAAAGAAATCTATTCTCAAAACATTAATCTTGAAGACAAAAGTTATCAAGAATTAGCAAAGCCTTTAAATTTTAAAGATGAAGATCAAGAATTTCTCATTGAAAGGAAAGTTGATGAATTTGATTTCGATGAAAGTGCCTTTTTAGAAGCCCTAAATGAAAATGAACCTATAGGTGCGACTGGAGAGACAATTAAAGGTAAAGTAATAGCCTTAGAAAGTGATGGTTTATATATAGACATTGGTGGGAAAGCACCAGGATTTATGCCAAAAAAAGAATGTGGATTAGGTGTAATTACTAATTTCAAGGAAAAATTTCCTATTGGGCTTGAAATGGAAGTTTTAGTAATTAAAGAACAAAATGCTGATGGGATGGTTACCGTAAGTGCTAGAGCTTTGATTCTTAGACAAAGTTGGGAAAAAGTTGCCAGTTCTGCAAAAAATGGAGAATTAATACAAGTCTCAATTAATGGATTCAATAGAGGGGGACTTACCTGCGATGTTGATGGATTAAGAGGCTTTATCCCAAGATCACAACTTGATGATGGTCAAGATTATCAATCTTTAATAAGTAAAACTTTAAAAGTTGCATTTTTAGAAGTTAATCCAGAGTCACGAAAACTAGTTTTATCAGAAAAAAAAGCACTATTAGTTTCTAAATTTGCAGATTTAAAA
>QCTB01000052.1 GCA_003209055.1 Prochlorococcus sp. AG-670-O13 | reverse complement strand
ACCTCGATCAGCGGTTATGCAGACCAACGAAATTGTCTTAACCTCTCTTTTAGATAACAGAGGAGATTCCACAGCTTCAAACTTAACCCTCGATTGAATATTTTCTAGAACACGAGCGAGTTTGTCTGCGAAAGGTCTACTTTTCAGTACTTGATCTTGTGCTCTCCTAACCTTTGCAGCTGCAACTAATCTCATGGCTTCTGTTATTTTTCTAGTATTTTTAACAGAAACAATTCGATCTCTAATTTCTTTAAGATTTGCCATAATAATTTCTTAAATAAATTTAAACTGTTGAAAGCATTGAGGATTTGACTTCTTTTATGACCTCTGTCAGTGTTGTTTCTAAGCTTTCATTAAGTTTCTTCTCTTTGAGGATCTCTTCAATAAATTCTGCTTTATTTAACTTAAGGTATTCTCTAAGTTCAGATGCAAATTTGGTTACATCTTCAACAGGTACCTCATCAATAAGCCCCTTAACACCTGCATATACAACAGCAACTTGTTCAGCAAGATTTAATGGTGAAAATTGTGCTTGTTTTAGCAATTCTCTTAATCTTTTACCTCTTTCAAGTTGTTGTTGAGTAGCCTCATCAAGATCAGAAGCGAATTGTGAAAATGCCGCTAATTCATCAAATTGAGCTAATTCTAATTTTAGTGTTCCAGCAATCTTCTTGATTGCTTTTGTCTGTGCAGCTCCACCAACTCTACTCACTGAAATACCCACATTAATTGCAGGTCGTAAGCCTGAGTTAAATAAATCCGCGCTTAAGAAAATTTGTCCATCAGTAATCGATATAACATTTGTTGGAATATACGCAGACACGTCTCCAGCTTGAGTTTCAATTATTGGCAATGCTGTCATTGATCCACCACCCATATCATCGGACAATTTTGCCGCCCTTTCAAGTAATCTACTATGACAATAAAAAACATCCCCAGGATAAGCTTCTCTTCCTGGTGGTCTTCTCAAAAGAAGAGACATTTGTCTATAAGCTTGAGCTTGCTTTGTTAAATCATCATAAATAACAAGAGTAGCTTTACCTTGGTACATGAAATGCTCAGCTATTGCTGCACCAGTGTAAGGAGCTAAATACTGTAAAGCTGCTGCTTCTGAAGCTCCTGCACTTACAACAACAGTATATTCAAGAGCTCCTTTTTCTCTTAAAACTTCCACAACGTTTGCTACTGAGGCAGATTTCTGCCCAATCGCAACATAAACACATACAACATCTTGGCCTTTTTGATTAATTATGGTATCAATTGCAATAGCAGTTTTTCCAGTTTGTCTATCTCCAATAATTAATTCTCTTTGACCTCTTCCCACAGGTATCATCGCATCTATAGAAGTGATACCTGTTTGCATAGGTTCATGAACAGATCTCCTTTTAATTATTCCTGGAGCCATTTCTTCAATAAGTCTATTATCACTAGTTGGAATATCACCTTTCCCATCAATAGGCTGTCCTAAAGGATTAACTACTCTCCCCTGCATAGCTTCTCCAACTGGAACTGATGCAATTTTTCCTGTAGATTTTACATTACTTCCTTCTTGAACACCCAACGCTTCACCCATCAAAACTGCACCGACATTATCATCTTCAAGATTAAGAGCTATACCTTCAGTACCATCCTCAAACTCTAATAATTCACCAGCCATGACCTGATCTAAACCGTATATTCTTGCAATGCCATCACCTATTTGTAGAACAGTTCCTACATTGCTAACACTTACGGATTGGTCATAATCAGTTATCTGTTGTTTTAAGATTGAACTGATTTCATCAGGGCGTATAGATACCATGGATTTAAGAATTTAAGGTTGAATTTTGAATTTACTTGGATAGTGACAACCCAAGCTTTCTAATTTGAGAGGCAAGACTAGCATCAATTACTTTAGATCCTACACTCGCGACGAAACCACCAATGAGAGATGGATCGATTTTAGTTACAAGTTCTAATTTTTCTGTTCCAGCTATATTGATAATTTTTTTGGTAATTAAACCTTTTTGATCATCATTAAGCTCGACAGCAGATGTAACAGTTGCTAAGGCAATATTACTATTTTCTCTGTAAATTTCTAAAAATCTATCAAGAATTGAAGTTACAATTGCAATTCTTTGCCTATCAGCCAATAATTTTAAAAAATTTAAAAGAGAGGAATTAATCTTTTCTGAAAAAATTTCAATAATGATTTTTTTCTTAGTCTCTGTCTCTAGAACTGGAGAAGATAATGTTTTACCTAGCTCAGGGGCATCATTAATTAAGGTAAGTAGTTGTTTTACTTCCTTAACCATTAATTCAGTTTGATCATTTTCATTAACCACCTGAAGTAATGCTTCTGCATATGGAGTAGTAATTGAATTTAAAAGTGGCATTAGTTCACCTCAATGTTATTTATAGATTGAGTTACCAAATTTTCCTGAATTGTTTGATCAAGTCTATTTGGTAGAGAATCTAAAGCCTTCTTAATAGCAAGTTCTACAGCTTCTTTACGAAGTTGGGAAATTGCCCTTGACGCTTCTGAGCTTTCGTCAGAGATTGCACTTTGCTTAATTCTTGCCATCTCTTCAATAGCTTTTTTTTCACTTTCCATCCTGATTGCTTCAGATCTTTTAAGAGAATCTACTTTTATTTGACTAGCTTTTTCTTCTGCTAAAGATAAGTCAGTCCTCGCTTTCTCTAAAGATTGTGTTGCCTTAAGAAGTCGATCTTCTGCATCTTTTAATTCAAGAAGAATTCCCTCTCTTCTTTTTTGAAGCATTTTACCTAGAAAGCCTGGTAAAAATTTATAAAGGCCAAAAACTACTACAGCCCAATTAAGAACGTTAGTTTCGAATAAATTAAGATTTAATCCAAAACCTTCTGTAGCCAAAAGAATTAAATTCATTTTTCTAGAATTAATCTATTAACAATAAGTTCGCTTAGGTCCTCAGCTTGCTTATAAAGTTGGTCACGAGCTGAAGATGTCTGATTTTCTATCTCTAACCTTGCTTTTTCCTTAGAAGCGTTTGCTTCATTATTAGCAAGTTCAAGTGCTTCTTTGTAAAGCTTATCAGATTCATTCTCGGCTTCACTCACAATTTTTTGAGCTTCAGAACGAGCACTTTGAAGCTGACTTAATAAATCAGCTTCTAATTTTTTAACTTCTGCAAGTTTATTTTTAGCCTCCATAATGTTGTTACTTACAAATTTTTCTCTTTTTTCAACAACATTGCCAACAGGCTTAAAAAAGAGAGAATTTAGTATGTAAGTTAGAGCGACTACTTGTATTGCCATAAGAGGCAATGTGGCATTTATATCAAATAATCCACCTTCAGTAGCACCAAAAAAATCAAAGGCCAACATATGTTTTAGTTGAAATTAAAAAATTATATTTAAATATTGCTAATAATAATTAAAAGCAACATTTACTTTTAGGAAAAAGGATTCGCAAAAAGTAATACTAAAGCCACAACTAATCCATAGATTGTTAATGACTCCATGAAAGCGAATGATAAAAGTAGAGTTCCTCTGATTTTACCTTCAGCTTCAGGTTGGCGGGCAATACCCTCAACAGCACCTTGAGCTGCGTTACCTTGTCCAAGGCCAGGGCCGATAGCGCCTAGACCTACTGCTAAACCAGCAGCTACAACAGATGCAGCGGAAGTAATGGAATCCATAATTTTGAAATAAAGAGCTTAATGCTTGTGATAAATCTTTTTGTCTAACACGCTTGGGCATTCTTTTTTTTAAGAATGGGTCTAATTTTTTTCAGACCTACGCGATTAAATATTTTGCCAGATTATAGGCTCTTTGTAAAAGAATTTGTATGTATTAAAAAGATGCTAATGATGTTCTTCTACCGCCTCTCCTATATAGTAAGCAGCCAGTGTGGCAAAAATTAAGGCTTGTATTGCACTTGTAAAAAGCCCTAGAAACATTACAGGAATTGGTAAAACCAAGGGAACTAGAAATACTAAAACACCAACAACAAGTTCATCAGCAAGAATATTTCCAAAAAGCCTAAAAGATAAAGATAAAGGCTTAGTAAAGTCCTCCAAAATTTTAAAAGGGAGCATTATCGGAGTTGGATGAACGTAATATTCGAAATATCTCCATCCCTTGTTACTTAAACCAGCATAAAAATAAGATAAAGAAACTAGCAAAGCCAATGCAATCGTTGTATTAATATCCGCTGTTGGAGCTCCTAATTCTCCACTTGGTAACTTAATTAATCTCCAAGGGATAAGAGCTCCGCCCCAATTACTTACAAATACAAATAAGAATAGTGTTCCAATAAATGGCATCCAATCCCTATATACTTTTTCCCCAATTTGAGTTCTAGCAAGATCTCTAATATAGTCCCACAAAAACTCAAGTAAATTTTGTAATCCTTTAGGATCATTTTCCATTTTTTTAGTCCCTAAAGAAATGAAAATTAATAATGCACCTAATAGAATCCAAGAAGTTAGAAAAACTTGTCCATGAAGTCTTATATTTCCAATTTGCCAATAAAGATGTTGACCAACTTCTAATGCTGCAAAGTTTGTTGGCAAGGAGTTAAAAAACATTTTTGAATAAAATAAAAATTAATAAATTTTGAAGAGCAAAATTTATTTAGGAACGTGAAAAATAAAAAATTAAAGAAGGCTTATAGATAAAAAAGCCTATCATTGCTGGGAAAATATCTAAGGATCCTAGCTTGCTTGCAAAAATAAAGAGACAAACTGGTACTAATAGTTGTAATT
>QCTB01000051.1 GCA_003209055.1 Prochlorococcus sp. AG-670-O13 | reverse complement strand
AAAATCTATGGTAGAGCTCATTTCAGAGCAAATTTCTCTTTGTGAATCACCTGCCAAAGCACATATATTTTTTACAGCTCATGGAGTTCCAAAAAGTTATGTAGAGGAAGCAGGAGATCCATATAAAGAACAAATTGAAGATTGTTCGCTATTAATTATCAATGAACTTGAAAAATATTTAGGTCATTGCAATCCTTATACTCTTTCTTATCAAAGTAGAGTGGGCCCTGTGGAGTGGTTAAAACCTTATACAGAAGAAGTTCTGACAGATCTTGGGAAAGATAAAGTAAATGATTTGATTGTCGTACCAATAAGTTTCGTAGGAGAACATATCGAAACTTTACAGGAAATTGATATTGAATATAAAGAAATTGCTGAGAAAGCAGGGATCGTTAATTTCAGAAGGGTAAAAGCTTTAAATACACATCCAACGTTTATTGAGGGATTAAGTGAGCTAGTTATTTCTAGCCTAGAAGGCCCTATCGTTAATATAGAGAAAGCTTCTGAGTTGCCTGAGAAGGTTAAACTTTATCCTCAGGAAAAATGGCAATGGGGATGGAATAATAGTTCAGAAGTTTGGAATGGTAGGGTTGCTATGATCGTTTTTCTGATACTTTTTATTGAACTCATCTCAGGATCTGGACCTCTTCATAAATTAGGTATTTTATAAATTTCCTTATTCATTTAAAAATTAAACTTTGTCAAGTTCTTTTTGATTTCGCAGTAATTTCTGACATAACGTTTCTAAAATGGGCAAATTTATTTAATTAAGTTTAATATTTATATAGATTTAGTTTCTTTGTGACTCTTACTTCGACACCTTTATCAAAAGGTGATTCAGAAAAAAAATACCCAAGATGGATTACAGGTGCGGAAGCACTTATGGATTCACTAAAAATTCATGGTGTAAAAGTTATATTTGGATATCCAGGAGGAGCAATACTCCCTATTTATGATGCTGTACACAAAGCAGAAAGTGATGGATGGTTAAAACACTATATGGTGAGACATGAGCAGGGAGGCTCCCATGCCGCGGACGGATATGCCAGGGCAACTGGTGAGGTTGGAGTTTGTTTTGGGACTTCAGGCCCAGGAGCTACAAATTTAGTAACTGGTATCGCAACAGCTCAAATGGATTCAGTCCCTTTGGTAGTAGTTACAGGTCAAGTACCAAGACCAGCCATAGGAACTGATGCTTTTCAGGAGACTGACATTTTTGGTATAACACTTCCTATCGTTAAACATTCATGGGTAATAAGAGATCCTTCTGATATCGCGAAGGTGGTTTCGGAGGCTTTTTTCATAGCATCTTCAGGAAGACCTGGCCCAGTTTTGATTGATATCCCAAAGGATGTGGGTCAAGAGTTTTTTAATTATGAAAGAACTTTACCAGGTGAGATCATTCCTAAAGGTTTTAAAAGGAATCGAGAAATTAATGATTCTGATATCAACCAAGCTAATGAATTGATAAAAGAATCTTCAAAACCTCTTTTATACGTTGGCGGTGGAGCAATATCTTCTGGTGCTCATAAAGAAGTTGAAATTTTAGCTAAGAATTATCAAATCCCTGTCACGACTACTTTAATGGGGAAGGGGGCGTTTGATGAAAGAGATAATTTATCAGTTGGTATGTTAGGGATGCATGGAACTGCATATGCAAATTTTGCAGTTACAGAATGTGACCTTTTGATTGCTGTAGGAGCTAGATTTGATGACAGAGTTACTGGGAAACTAGATACATTCGCTCCATCTGCAAAAGTGATTCATATTGATATTGATCCTGCAGAAGTTAATAAGAATAGACGTGTTGAAGTTGCAATTATTTCTGATGTAGCTATTGCTCTTTCAAAATTAAATGAAAAATTTTTAATAAATAAAACATCTTGTAATACGAAAAATTGGTTGGAAAAAATTAATTTTTGGAAAAATAAGCATCCCTTATTTGTTCCTCCTGAAGAAGGAGAGATATTTCCACAAGAAGTTCTTTTAAAAGTAAGGGATTTTTCTCCGGAAGCATTTATAACAACTGATGTAGGTCAACATCAAATGTGGGCTGCTCAATATCTTAGGAATTCTCCAAGAAAATGGATAAGTAGTGCTGGGTTAGGAACAATGGGATTTGGATTGCCTGCAGCTATGGGAGTAAAGGCTGCCTTGCCTAATGAGGAAGTAATCTGCATAGCCGGAGATGCAAGTGTTTTGATGAATATACAGGAATTGGGAACTTTATCTCAATATGGTTTAAAAATTAAATTAGTGATCATCAATAATCGTTGGCAGGGGATGGTAAGACAGTGGCAAGAAAGCTTTTATGAAGAAAGATACTCTTCTTCTGATATGAGTTGCGGCGAACCCGATTTTGTTAAACTCGCAGAATCCTTTGGAGTAAAAGGTTTTTTAATTTCAGAGAGAAAACAATTACTAGATGATTTTAAATCTGCTTTAGATTTTGATGGCCCAGCCTTAATAAATGTACGTGTAAGGAGAAGTGAAAATTGCTATCCAATGGTTCCTCCAGGTAAAAGTAACGCACAAATGGTGGGCTATGTTAACAATAACTAATTCTTAAAAATTAATATAAATTAATTATTAAATTAAATTATCCATAATCTAAAAATTGAAAAAAATTATATCGTTACTATTTATTTTTTTAATTGTTTTAAATCCAATTAAAACTTATTCTGCAGAAATACTTCAGATAAATAATTCTAGTAATATTTTAGTAGGAGATCAAAACAGAGATCTTTCAATAATGTTGTTTTGTGTAGATATTAAAAACGAAGATGATGAAAAAAATGCTCTCAATTTACTAAAGAAAGAATTTCCAAGAGGAAGTAAAGTAAAAATAAAACCTATTGGTTTCAAAGAAAATAAATTAATTGCCAAAGTATTTAATATCAATGAAACTAAAGAAATGTCAGAGTTATTAATTTCTAAAGATTTAACTGAAGAAACTTGTCGAAATTAACATCTACTAAGAACTAATGAAATTCCATTGCCTTGAAAAAGTTTTAGATCTTCGCCAAGAATAGAAGTCATAATTTGATTCATATGTACATAAGTTTGAGATGTCAATATTTGTATTTGGAATATTTTCATTTAATAATTGAATATGAGCATATTTTTTTAGGTTTAAAGGAATTAATTCACTCTTTTCAAATTTTAAGAAAATCCTTTCATCTTCAAAATATGTGATTGTATTTTTATGAGCAGTTCGTCTATAAAAATTTTGTAGTGTTTTATTATCTATTAAATAATATTTTTTTGATATTGATGGTCCTATTGCCACAATAATATCTGCCTTAGAACTACCTTTATCATAAAATATCTTGATAAGATTTTTTATTATTTTGTTTTCTAATCCCATTCTCCCGCAATGTATAGCGGCAACATATCTTTTCCTTTTATCAGCAAACAGAATTGGCATACAGTCTGCAGTGTAAATCCATAAAGTTTGATTATTTTCATCACTTAGTAATCCATCTGCATCGACTCTTGAATTTTTTTGGGTCTTTGATCCGAAAACTATTTTATTACTATGGATTTGATTTAAAACACAATTCGTATTGTTTATATTTAAGTATTTTGATAAAAGCGATAGCTTGATTTCAGAGCTTGTTCTTGTAAAAAAACCATGTTTAAAATTATTTTTAACAAGTATGGGAGATAAATAATATTTTAAATGTTTGTCTTTGATGGCAAACTCATTTTCTTGAAAATATTTTTGGTTATAAGCCATGTCAATTGCCTTATGAAATTAATTCAATATCTCTTAAGATCCAGAATCCTGCGAATTTTTCAACAAAAGGAGTTGATTGTATGGAAATAAACTGATACCCAAAAGAATCATTTTTAGTTTGTGTGAATTTGTTATTTAACTCCTTAGCATCTTTTTCTGATAAATCAGTTACTAACCATTTATTATCTTCTGAGGCTTCAAGTATGAGTTGGTTTTTATCAATTTGCAGCTTGACTGGTTCTAAACTACTAAACCATGCCGCGAGCGCAAGTGATCTTTCTTTACTAAAAAGTCTAAGACCAGGGACTAAGTTGTCATTTTTTAATGATTCCCGTATTGGAAAAATATCTCCAAATTCAATAGGCCAACTTTGAGCAGATCTTAATTCCTTTATAGATATTTCTGAGATTGTCAACGCATCACCTCGTACAGCCTCAGGTAAAGGTTTTGCATCATTAGCAATACTAGATGTATAAGCTGGAGCTAATACTCCTCTAACATATCCATTCTCAAGAGGATAAACTTCTTTCTCGAGAAATTCGATTCTGTCAAATAATTCGTAAGTCCTTCTGCTAACAAGAGCCTCAATTCCAAGCTTCTCGATGGATTTTTTAATTATTGATTTCATTGATGATCTCCAAAATCTAATTTTCGATGGCTTTGCCCAACCTTTTCTTTCTGCATCATTCAAAGCCTCTTTTAAAGATTTAGTAAGCCATATAGAATTAACTTCATTTGCTGGACATATTTTATTCCAAAGAAATATATCCTCTGTTTTGAAGTTTTTTGAGGATGAAATAATTAATTCCCATCTTTTTTTACCATTTTTTTCAATAATTGGTCTCGAATAAAAGTCCAGTTCCCAATCTGATATTTTTGAGTTTTGATCTGATTCTATTTTTTTATTAGGAGTCATTTTCTAAATCTTTTTTATCGAAAAGTGCCTTAGTTTTTAGAGCTCTTTCAGCGGCTTCAATCATAACTTTTTCTTTGTCAATTATTAGCTCTCCTGGGGAGTTTTCTAATAATGCTGTATTC
>QCTB01000050.1 GCA_003209055.1 Prochlorococcus sp. AG-670-O13 | reverse complement strand
AATAAATGAGACTAAGGATGGATTGTTAATAGGTTACATAAGAATAAAGCAATTTAATGCTAATGCATCAAGAGAGATGAAAAATACTTTAAAAGATCTAGAAATAAAAAACGTTTCTGGTTATGTTCTAGATTTAAGAAGTAATCCTGGAGGATTATTAGAATCAAGCATCGATATTTCTCGTCAATTTATAGATAGAGGAATAATTGTAAGCACTTTATCTAAAGATGGCTTGAAAGAAATAAAACGAGGAAATGGCAGAGCTTTAACAAGAAAGCCTTTAGTTGTACTTGTCAATGAAGGTTCAGCGAGTGCAAGTGAAATAGTTTCTGGAGCAATAAGAGATAACAATAGAGGTAAATTAGTAGGGAATAAAACTTTCGGAAAAGGTCTTGTTCAGTCCATGAGGACTTTGGTGGATGGTTCAGGGTTAACGGTAACAGTAGCAAAGTACTTGACTCCTAATGGAACAGATATAAATAAGTTTGGAATTACACCAGACATAGAAGTCAAAATGAATTCAAATCCAATTCTTCAGAGAGAAATTGGTACTAGAAGAGATCGTCAGTATAGAGCTGGGGAGAAAGAACTTGTTAAAATTATCAAAAATAGTAAATCAATAAGCAGTTTTGATCCTTATTCTGCAAATGTATTAGCATTTTCTAAAAAGAAATATAATAATTTCGTTTATTCTTTAAATTAGATACTCATATCGAGCATCCTTTTTATAGGTGTGTAAGCTTTTTTAATTATTTCAGGATTTAATTCTATTGATGGAGAATTATTTTTTAAACAATCTAAAATTTTTTCTAATGTGTTCAATTTCATATATGGACACTCATTGCATTTACATCCATCAATATCTGGTACCTCAATAAATTTTTTATTAGGTTCCTTTTTTTTCATTTGATGTATTATTCCAGGCTCTGTTAAAACCAAAAAAGTAGAAGAATAATCATGGCTAACGAAATCTAGTAACTTACTTGTCGAACCAATAAAATCTGAAAGTAATAATAAATTTTGACTGCATTCAGGATGAGCTATTACCTTTGATTCGGGATATTTATACTTTAATTTTAATAAAGCCTCTTCGCTAAATGTTTCATGAACGATACAGCTTCCCTGCCAAAGTTTAAGTTTTCTTCCTGAATGTTTTTGGACCCATCGACCTAGATTTTTATCTGGCGCAAATATTATTTTTTTATCTTTAGGTATTTTTTCTATTAATGAAACGGCATTGCTGCTAGTGCATATTAAATCACTTTGAGCTTTTACTTCTGCTGTACAATTTATATAACTTACAACATAATGATCTGGATTTTCAGCTCTGAATTTTTGGAATTCATCTGCAGGACAATCATCAGCCAAAGAACAACCAGCATCAATATCAGGTAATAAGACTGTTTTATTTGGACTAAGTATTTTCGCAGTTTCTGCCATGAAATGTACACCACAAAAAATTATTATGTCTGCATCATTATTTGCTGCTTTCCTAGATAGATCTAAAGAATCTCCAATAAAATCAGCGATATCTTGAATTTCTGGCGCTTGATAATAGTGAGCAAGAATTATCGCATTAGCTTTTAGGCAACGCTCCTTAATTTCAGAAATCAAATCTTTTTCGTTTTGAGTAGATTTCTGTTTTGCAGTAGAAGTTATGCTGGTCAGGATTTACAATGTCTCTTAATAGATTATATGCCCTTAAATAGAAAAATTTCTGACAAATTTAAAAATTGCTATCGTTGGTGACTGTCATGGTCAATGGTCTGAGGCAGATATAGGAATTTTATCGCTTATAAAACCCGATATTGTTCTTTTTGTTGGAGATATTTCAGATGGAAGTATAAGAATAATAAAAAAAATAAATCTAATCAATATCCCTACTTTTGTTATTTTGGGAAATCATGATAGAGGTAAAGACCCTTCAGGAGAGACTCTCTTAAAACAAATTCGTGTTCTACAACAAAAATATTGTGCCTGGGATTTAAAGATTTTTAATAATCAATTAAATATTTTAAGTGCCAGACCCTGTAGTTCAGGAGGAGGTTACTTTCTCTCAAATGAGGTAAAAGCTGTTTATGGGCCCATAAACGAACAAGAGTCAATTAATAAAATTCTTAAAAGTTCTGAAAAAGTTATTAAAGAATTTCCTCTTCTTTTTATGGCTCATGCAGGCCCCTCTGGATTGGGCTCAGATCCTAATAGCATTTGTGGGAGAGATTGGAAAGAACCCTCTTGTGATTGGGGGGACAGGGATTTGGCTGTTGCCATTTCAGAAATACAAAAAAAAAAGAAAATAGATCTTGTCATTTTTGGGCACATGCATAATCGTCTTAAAAGAAATAAGGGGTTTAGAAAAATGTTTAAAGTTGATAAGGAGGGCACAGTTTATTTGAATTCTGCCGTAGTACCTAGATATAAAACTAATTCAAAGGGAGAATTATTTGTAAACTTTTCATGGGTTGAGTTTGTAGAAAATAAACTTACACATGTTTCACACCGATGGTATTCAGAATCAGGTGAAATAGATGAAGAAGAAATTTTTCTTTGATATTTAGATTTTTATCAGGAAAAATTTAGCTTTTATTAGGCTTCTCATATCTAGAGAATACAGTTTGAGATAATAGGTATCCCGCAATCGCTGCTGCAGTAAAAGCTAGTCCATTTTTGAATAATGGTAGTATTTCACTCGTTCTTGAAATTATAGGTGCTAAACCAAAAACACCAAATAACATACCCCAAAGAGGAGAAAGAAGAGCTAAAAATCCAACTGAAATTATTTGACCTTCTTTTCTTGGAGCAGCAGCAAACCCTGCAACTAATCCTCCTAAAATAGAAGTACACAAAGTCCATATATATTGTTCTTTAGGTAACCCAGGGACAACTTGACAGCCTCCTCTATTAAGACAAATTTGCACTGAATTAATCGCATCTAATACTGCTCCATCTTCTCCGTGATCTTTTACGTAATATTGATTTCCAAATCTTGTTTGAAGTTCTACCCAAAATAATCTAGGCATAAATGCAAAATATGCCTCGCCAACATTAAAATTCAATAAATTTCCTCCCCTAGGATCGGCAATTACTAATAAACTTGTTTCATCTAAATCCCAATAATCTTTAATGGCAATTCCAGGTACACTTTCGAATTGAGATAAATATTTAATCTTCCAACCACTCTGAACTTCTAAGTTATTAAGATTTTCCTCCAGAGATTTTTTTTGATTAGGACTTAATGTCTTTGCTAAATCTATAACAGGTGTTTTTTCTTCAGGTAAAAGATTTGGATTATTAATAGCTAAAGAAGGTTTATTAAAAATTAAAATTATTAGAGATAGAATTATTACTAAGAAATAGTTAATCTTTGAATGCATAAAAGTATTTTATCTTTATATATTTTCGCCGATGAATAGCTTACCCGCGAATAATCCAGAATGGCTTACAAAAAAAATAATAAAAGATGGAGGAACTATAAGTTTTTATGATTATATGGACTTGGTTTTGAATGACCCAAATAATGGTTACTATGGCAGTGGAAAAGCTACTTTAGGACCTAAGGGCGATTTTGTGACATCATCATCGATGTCAGATGACTTCGCATTTCTATTATCAAGACAAATTGACGAATGGTTAATTCAAGTTAAAAGTAAGTTAATTTATGAAGAAAAGTTATCTATTCTTGAGTTTGGAGCTGGAGATGGAAGCTTTATGAGTGGCCTCTTTCAGTATCTTTTTATTAATAATAAAAAAATTTTAAAAAATGTTTGTTTTATCATTGTTGAACCTAATAAAGGAATGATAAAAAAACAGCAAAAAAAATTAGAAAAATATTTAAAATTGGGAGTTGAAATTTTATGGAAAAGTTTAGAAGAGTTGGAAGATAAAAGTTTAAATGGAATAATTTTAGCTAATGAAGTACTTGATGCTCTACCAGTAGAAAGAATAATAAATTTAAAAGGAAAACTATATCGTCAAGGGGTTTCTATAGATAATGAATCAGGGAAATTATTTTTTAAGGAACTTAATCTAACAAAAGAGTTAGAAAAAAGTTTAACGCTCGCTCACGAAAAATTAGATATTAATATTCCTCCTAAGGATGCTCCTGAAGGATGGACTACAGAATGGCATATCGATAACAAAAGTTGGTTAAAATCCGTTTACGAAAAAATAAATAATGGGATTTTACTTGTAATTGACTACGCCAAAGAAGCTAAAAGATATTATTCATTGTGTAATAGTAATGGAACATTAATTTCTTATAAAAACCAAAAAATTGTTGAAAATGTTTTTGAGGCTCCAGGCGATTGTGATTTAACTTCTCATGTTTGTATCGAGAGTTTAATTTATGATTCGGAAACTTTAGGTTTTGAAACTCTTGGAATAGTCAAACAAGGTGAGGCATTATTATCACTTGGTCTAGCGGAGAGGCTTTTTGAAATTCAAAATGAATTAAAGAATGATATCTCCACTGCTCTTTTTAGAAGAGAGGCATTGTTGAGATTAGTGGATCCAATTTGTTTGGGAGATTTTAAATGGTTTGTTTTTAGTAAATTTAATAAAAAAATTAAAATCAATACAAGTTGCATTCGCTAATCGAAATATTTTAGGAATTCTGAATCTTTGATATCATTGAATATATCAACTTTTCCAATCGCCTTAGGTAATATAAATCTTATTTTCCCATCACGCACTTTTTTATCACCCATAAGAATAGTCAATACGTCATTTCTTTTTATTTTTGGAGTTATTGTTGGTAGTCCATAGCTTTTTATTAAATTATCTTGCCTTAAAGAGTCCTCTTTTAACCACAAATTCTTTTCTGTAGCAATATCTCCTGCAATTTTCATTCCAATTGATATTGCTTCGCCATGAAGATATTCTCCATATCCACACAAATTTTCTATTACATGGCCAAATGAATGACCATAATTCAATATTGCTCGAATCCCTTTTTCTTTCTCGTCTTCAGAAACTATACAAGCCTTTGTTTGAATTGAATTATTGATTATTTGTATTAAAGATTCGTTCTCAAGATTGAGTATTTTTTCTC
>QCTB01000049.1 GCA_003209055.1 Prochlorococcus sp. AG-670-O13 | reverse complement strand
AGTTGTTGAATTTTATCCTAATAATAAATTAAATCCTCTCAACTGGAAATTGGTTGGTATAGATGAAAACAGATGGAAAATTAAATTATTTTCTTTACCAAAAAATTCTTTTAAAACAATTGGTGAAGGTCTTGTAAGTAAATCCTCTATCAATCTTGAGGCTAATCAAAAGCCAATTAATTCAAGAAAAAGAAATTATGATTTTTTGCAATTACCAGATATCAAAAGAAATAAGTTTTATGTTGTTATTGATCCAGGTCATGGTGGCCCAGATCCAGGAGCAATTGGAATTGGGGGAATAAGAGAATCAGACGTGGTACTTGATGTTTCTAAACGAGTAAAAAAATTACTATCTGAAAAAGGTGTAAAGGTAATATTAACTCGAGATAATGAAGTTGATTTGGATTTGCCACCAAGAGTACTAATAGCCAATAGAGCTGATGCTGATATTTTTGTGAGTATTCATGCAAATGCCTCAAGAGGTAAAAGAAGAGATATTAATGGGCTAGAAACTTTTTATTACTCTGGTTGGAGAGGGAGACTATTAGCAAAAAATATTCAAAAACAAATTCTTAAAGTTTCGCCTGGAAGTCCAGATAGAGGGGTAAGACAAGGTAGATATTTTGTTATAAAAAATACGAGAATGCCAGCAGTACTAGTCGAAATAGGTTTTTTAACAGGAAGATTAGATGCTAGAAGATTAGAAAAATCTATCCATCGCAAAAGGATAGCTTTTGCAATCACAAAAGGAATCCTTGAATATCTTTCCAAAATAGGGTGAAATTTAAAATAGGAATTTTTGACAGTGGTATTGGTGGGTTTACTATCCTTGATTCTTTATTGAAAACTCGTAGTGATGTTGAGGTTTTTTATTTGGCAGATACAAAAAGAGTTCCTTATGGTAATAAAGATGCTAAATCTATAAGATCTATCGCAAAGGAAATTTGTAATTGGTTTGAAGATAAGAATTTGGATGCATTATTAATAGCTTGTAATACTACAAACGCATGTGCATTGGATATCCTAGAAAACAATTTAGGAATTCCTTGTTTTGATCTTATTAATTCAGTTTCAGAAATAGTAACAAAAAAAAATATTGGTGTTTTAGCAACTCCAGCAACTATTAGATCCTGTTATTACAAAAAAATAATCGAATCTAAAAGAGAAAAGGTAAAAGTATTCCAGCAAGCATGTCCTGAATTTGTATCAGAAATAGAAAAAACTAATTTAAACTTGAACAAATTAAATTATCTATCGAATTTATATCTTAATCCTTTATTAAAAGAAAATATTGAAGAATTAATACTGGGATGTAGTCATTATCCTTTGATTTATAACGTTTTAAAAAATAAAATATATCCAAATATTAGAATTATTGATCCATCATCTGCTTTAGTAAACAAATTTAATAATTCATTCTTGATTCCCAAAACTAACAGCTATGAGTGTATTCCTTACGATAATGTGAGGTTCTTTGTTACGGCAAAAAGTGAAGAATTTTCTAAAAAAGTAAAATATTGGTTGGAAATTAATAAAGAAATTATGTTGGTTAACCTCCGAAGCAATGATTGATTCTTTAATATAGGTAAGAGGCTAATCATGAATACAGTAACAGAACTTCTACAACCAGTTGAAAACGATCTAGATGATCTTATTCTTGAACTGAAAAATTTAATAGGTGCTGGTCATCCAATCCTTCAAGCCGCAGCAGAGCATTTATTTAGTGCAGGGGGCAAAAGTCTAAGACCTGGAATAGTTTTATTGATTTCAAAAGCTATTTCTCCAGAATTTACTTTGACAACTAAACATAAAAGACTGGCTGAGATTACTGAAATGATTCATACTGCTTCTTTAGTCCATGATGATGTTGTAGATGAAGCATCCACAAGAAGAGGTGTTGATACCGTACACAGTAGGTTCAACACAAGAGTAGCAGTTTTGGCTGGTGATTTTTTATTTGCTCAAGCCAGTTGGCATCTAGCAAATTTAGATAATGTAAAAGTTGTTAAATTACTTAGTAGAGTAATAATGGATTTGGCGGAAGGTGAAATAAAGCAAAATTTAAATAGATTTGATTCTGCACAAACTTTTTCTAAATATATTAATAAGAGTTATTGTAAAACAGCTTCTTTAATTGCTAACAGTACAAAGGCAGCTGGGGTTTTGAGTAATTTAGAAGATGAAAAATTAAATTGTTTGTACGAGTTTGGAAAAAATATTGGATTAGCTTTTCAAGTTGTTGATGATATACTCGATTTTACTGGGAATGAAAAACAATTGGGAAAACCAGCAGTAAGCGATCTTGCTAGTGGATATCTAACTGCGCCTGTTTTATACGCAATAGAAGAAAATAAAAATTTGTCTGTTTTGATAAATAGAGAACTTGTAGAAAAAGAAGACTTAAATAATGCATTGAATATTGTCATGAACTCTCAAGCGATTAAACGCTCCAGAAAATTAGCTGAAGATTTTGCTATACATTCTAAGAAAGCGATATTATGGCTTCCTGATTCTGAATACAAGAGAGCTTTATTATCGTTACCTGAATTTGTGCTTAGTCGTCTGTATTAGATTTATCAATAAATAAATTTTTTGTAGTTAAAAATACTTTATAAATTTTTGAAATTTATAATTAGCTTGTCTTTTTAAATTGTGACTTGATAAATCTAATGAATCTAGATAAAAAAAATTCAATCAATAATATTCTTGAAGAAAAGAGGCTCTTCTCACCTTCAAAAGAATTTTCAGAAAAATCAAATATAAAAAGTTTTGAAGAATTACAAAGTTTAAAAAAACAATCTTTAGAGAATCCAATAAAATTCTGGGAATCTTTTGCTAATTCGGAAATTGATTGGTTTAAGCCATTTCAGACTGTTTTAGATGGTGCAAATGCGCCCTTTTTTAAATGGTTCAAGGAAGGTAAGTTGAATATCACTTATAACTGCTTAGATAGACACATCAAAAATGGGATTGGTAACAAAACAGCTCTTATATGGGAAGGCGAGCCTGGAGATGAGAGAAAATATACCTATCAAGAACTTCTCAAAGAAGTATGCAAAGCTGGTAATGCTTTGAAATCTTTAGGAATTAAAAAAGGAGATATGGTCTGTATTTATATGCCAATGATTCCTGAGGCGATGTTTGCTATGCTCGCTTGCGCAAGGATTGGAGCTCCTCATTCAGTCGTCTTTGGAGGTTTCTCTTCAGAAGCTTTAAAAGATAGATTAATAGACGGCAATGTCAAATTTGTTATTACTGCAGATGGAGGTTTTAGAAAAGATAAAGTCATTGAGCTTAAAAAAGCAGTAGATGCAGCAATTGAAAATGGTGCAAATAAAATTGTTGAAAAAGTTGTTGTTGTTCAAAGAACTAAAAAAAATATTTCGATGTTGAAGAACAGAGATTTTTGGTGGCATGAATTATTAAAAGATCAAAAAGATTGGTGTGAGCCTGAAATTATGAATAGCGAAGATAGATTATTTGTTTTGTATACTTCAGGTTCTACTGGAAAACCAAAGGGGGTTGTTCATACTACCGCTGGTTATAATCTCTGGTCTCATCTAACATTTAAGTGGATCTTTGACATAAAAGATGATGATATATATTGGTGTACTGCGGATGTTGGATGGATTACTGGTCATAGTTATATAGTCTATGGACCATTATCCAACGGGGCTACAACTCTTATGTTTGAGGGAGTGCCAAGGGCATCTAATTTAGGTGCTTTTTGGGAAGTTATCCAAAAATATAAAGTTACAATTTTCTATACAGCGCCTACAGCAATAAGATCATTTATGAAGTCTGGACGTGAAATTCCCGATCAATATGATTTGAAATCCTTGAGACTTCTTGGCACAGTTGGCGAACCAATTAATCCAGAAGCATGGATGTGGTACAGAGAAGTAATAGGTAAAAATAAATGCCCGATAGTAGACACATGGTGGCAAACTGAGACTGGCGGTGTGATGATTAGCCCCTTACCGGGAGCAGTTGCTACAAAGCCAGGTTCGGCAACATTTTCTTTGCCAGGAATTGAGGTTGAAATTGTTAATAAAAAAGGGGAAAAGGTAGCAGAAAATGAGGGAGGATATTTAATTATTAAAAAACCTTGGCCTGGCATGATGCGAACAATCCACGGCAATCCTCAGAGGTATTTGGATAGTTACTGGAACTATATCTCCTTTAAGAGTGAAAATTATGTATATTTTGCTGGAGATGGGGCACGAATTGATAATGATGGATACATTTGGATTATGGGAAGAGTCGATGATGTTATAAGTGTGTCTGGACATCGCTTAGGAACTATGGAACTCGAATCTGCATTAGTAAGTCATAAATCAGTTGCGGAAGCTGCTGTTGTCGGAAGAAAAGATAATTTAAAAGGTGAGGCTATAGTTGCATTTTTATCTTTAGAAAAAGATGTGGAAAGCTCATCAGAATTAGTTGAGGATTTAAAGAATCACGTGGTTAATGAAATTGGGATTATTGCTAAACCAGAAAAAATAATAATTTCAGATTCTCTTCCAAAAACGCGAAGCGGAAAAATAATGAGAAGAATTTTAAGGTCCTTGGCAGAAGGAGAAAAAATAAGTGGAGATATCAGTACTCTTGAAGATAGTTCTGTTTTAGAAAAATTAAAGGAGAAATCCTAAATTGAATTGTCAATTAATTTTGATATTCGTTTAATTGTATATCTCTTATAGTCATCATCGGCCCAATCGCCTAGGAAGTTTTCTCTTAGCCCTGCACTAGCAATAATAGTATGAGTTCCTTTAATCTTTATTCCTTTTGTGTTATCTTCTTTTCTTGCTCTAAGACAAGAGAGTAATTTATCTGTTTGATCTAATTCGTCAGAGTTAAATTTGATTAGAAAATTATTTTTTTGACTATAAGTTTTCTTAATTATTCCATATGTTCGTTCCGGGCTTGGACTGAATTCACTATTGAATTCTAATTTTTGAGAAATCTTTTTTAATAATGGAATAGATCTGTTAGCACTAAAGTTATTAAAACTTATTGATATGAATTTTTCGCAATTCCTACCTCCATCTGGAGAAATTAAGTGAAGTTTACAACCAAGACTATGTCCAACTCTTATTGAAGGAATAGATGTTCCTATCCTATTTGATAAAGATCTTTGACAATTTTTAAAATCTTTCCAAGCTCTTATGGCTAGTTCTTGGTGATCAAATTGAGG
>QCTB01000048.1 GCA_003209055.1 Prochlorococcus sp. AG-670-O13 | reverse complement strand
ATTGCAACAGGCCTTCTAAAGGGATTAGAAAATTTATTAACATTCTCTATGAAGGGCAAAATCATTAGCCCAAGAGGTATTAAAGTTTGTAGAGCAATTCCAAGTAATTTATTTGGAACAACTCTAAGTATTTGGAAAACAGGATAGAGATACCACTCAGGCAAAATTTCCAAAGGTGTAGCGAATGGATTAGCTTTATCCCCCAACATGGCTGGATCAAGAACAGCAAGACCTACTACGCAAGCAATGGTTCCAAGTATTACAACTGGGAAAATATATAAAAGGTCATTAGGCCAAGCAGGTTCTCCATAATAATTATGGCCCATACCTTTAGCTAACTTTGCTCTTAATTTTGGATCAGATAAATCAGGTTTTTTTAAAGTAGACATATAAAATTCAGTAATAGTATGTATTGAAATTATAGAGGTTTATAACGGACCTGAAATGCCTTGTTTACGAATCATAAGAAAATGCATAAGCATAAACACTGCAAGAGACCAGGGAAGAACGAATGTATGTAGACTATAGAATCTTGTTAAAGTTGATTGTCCAACACTCTCTCCTCCACGAAGAAGTTCAACCATAAAGTCACCAATAACCGGAATTGCTGCAGGTACACCCGAAACAATTTTAACTGCCCAATATCCAACTTGATCCCACGGGAGTGAATAACCTGTGACGCCAAAGGCAACAGTAATAACGGCCATAACAACCCCTGTTACCCAAGTTAATTCTCTTGGTCTTTTAAATCCACCCGTCAGATAAACCCTAAAAACATGGAGGATTAACATTAAAACCATCATAGATGCACTCCATCTATGAACAGATCTGATAAGCCAACCAAAACTTACATCAGTCATTAGGTAACTCACGGAATTGTATGCTTGGGTAACTGTCGGCTTATAATAAAAAGTCATTGCAAAACCTGTTGCAAATTGAATTAAGAAGCATACTAAAGTAATACCTCCTAAACAGTAGAAAATATTTACGTGAGGGGGTACGTACTTGGAAGTTACGTCGTCAGTTATGTCTTGAATTTCAAGTCTCTCTTGAAACCAGTCGTAAACAGATGAGGAATTCGACATCCAAAAAAAAAAGCTTTGATATAAAGAGCTTACTTAAAATTCACTTACTTGGTGTTAACACTTAACCCAATGAATTCATCTTTTAACAAATTTTTAATATTCAAAAAATGGATCATCATCATAATGATCTGTATTTTTTCTACCAATTTTTTACATGTCTCAAGCGTTAATGCGCTTAGTGATAGCAAGCAATTTGTGCTTGATGCTTGGACTTTAATAAATGAGGGATATTATGATCCAGAAAGGTTGGATGATATCCAATGGAAAAGAATTAGACAAAAAACATTACAGAAACAAATTGAAACAAGTGATGAGGCTTATTCTGCAATTGAAGATATGTTGAAGCCACTTGAAGACCCTTTTACGAGGATATTAAGACCAAAAGATTATGAATTACTTAGAACAAGTAACTTTGGGAGCGAAATTAATGGAGTAGGTCTTCAATTAGGAGAGGATGAAATGACAAAAAAAATCAAAGTTATTTCTACATTAGCTGGTTCTCCAGCAGAAGAATCAGGGATAGTAAGCGGAGACATAATAGATAAGGTTGATGGGATATCTACTTCTGAGTTAGGTCTCGCAAATACTGCATCAAAACTCAGGGGAGAATCAGGAACAAAAGTTCTTGTTGAAATTACCTCTTCTTCTGATGAGATTAAAGAAATTGACCTGGAAAGGCGATCTGTTGACCTTAGACCAGTAAGGACAAAGAGACTGAGAGATGACTCTCACACTATTGGATATTTAAGAATAACCCAATTTAGTGAAAGTGTTCCAAAAAAACTTGAAGAGGCTTTACAGGAACTAAAAGATAAAGAAGTTGAGGGAATAATCCTTGATTTAAGAAATAACTCTGGGGGGTTAGTAAGTTCTGGAATCGCAGTAGCAGATTCATTTTTAAGTGAAAAACCAATAGTTGAAACAAAAGATAGAAATGGAATAAAGGATGCAATGATTTCCCAAAAAAATACTTTTTTTGATGGCCCAATGGTTACCCTAGTAAATAAAGGGACTGCAAGCGCAAGTGAAATTCTTGCAGGATCCCTACAAGATAATGAACGATCAACCTTAATAGGTGAACAAACATACGGGAAAGGGCTAATTCAGTCTCTAAAAAGTTTGGGGGAAGATAGTGGTATAGCTATTACTGTCGCTAGTTACTTAACACCTAAAGGTAATAATATTCAAGGTGTGGGGATAATCCCAGACAAAATTTTAGATCTCCCAGAAGCAATAGAATATGGCAATTCTGAAGATAAATGGGTAAAAAATGCAGAATTATACTTGAACTCTTTATTTGATAAAAATGGGCTTGAAGAAAAAGTTAACGGAATAGAAAATGAAAATATTGATAATTAAAAAAAATACTGTGAACCTATATAAATAATTTTAGTTTATGAACAATAAAAGAATTTTTCATGATCCAATACATAAAGAAATAATCATTGATTCAAATAAACCAGAAGAATTAATGGTAATGCAGCTGATTGATACTCTGGCATTTCAAAGACTTAGAAGAATAAAACAATTGGGTGCGGCTTCCCTTCTTTTCCATGGGGCAGAATCAAGTAGATTTACGCACTCAATTGGTGTATTTTGCGTCGCTAGAAAAATTTACAGAAGATTAATTGAAAAAAACCCTGAATTTAGTCAAAATAAATTTATCCTTTTTGGAGCTGCTCTTCTACATGATTTAGGGCATGGGCCATTAAGTCATACAAGTGAAGTTATCTTTTCACATGATCATGAATACTGGTCCAAAAATTTAGTAAAGAATCATTCACCAATTACTTCAATTCTTAAAAATTTTAGCAGCGATTTACCTAATCAAATTGGAGACTTATTTAAAAATCAGAATCTATTCTCAAATCCTTTAAAAACATTAATTAGTAGCGAAATAGATTGTGATCGCCTTGATTATTTGTTGCGAGATAGTTACAACACTGGTACAAAGTATGGATTAGTAGATTTAGAAAGAATTATTTCAGCTCTAACTTTTTCTCCTGATGGAAATATCGCAATAAAACCTAAAGGCGTAATAGCAATTGAACATTTTTTAGTTCTTAGGAACATGATGTATAGAACTATTTATAACCACAGAATTAATGAGATTTCCACTTGGATTTTAGAAAAAATTATTTACCTAATCAAAGGTAATTCCACCAAAAAAGATATCTGGATAGATGAAAGTATGCACAGATGGATATTTTCTCCAAAAAATCTCGAAATTAAAGACTTCCTTGCAAATGATGACATAGTTTTTTATTTTCATTTAATGAAATGGAAAGATGAATCTTTTGAACCTCTAGAAACTCTTTGCAAAATGTTTATTGATAGAACTTTACTAAAAGCATCAGATATAAGTTTCCTTTCTAAATTACAAAGACTAGATATATTAGCTTTTGCACGGAAAAAATGCGAATTAAATAATTATGATTCAGAAATATTTTGTGGCATAAAAGAGAGACGCTCTAAAGGTTTTAAATCTAATAATTCGCTGAAAATATGGGACGGGACATATCAAAACTCATTGGAAAATCATTCAGAATTGATAAAAGCATTAATGTCATCAAAGAATAGTTCGCTTATTATTTATCCAGGTGAGTTTAGAAAAGAAATTGAAGATCAAATTGCACTAGAAAGAGATAATTCATAAATGAAATTAATCCTCAGAAAAATAACGAATGAATTTATCAAATCAGTAACTTTCAAAAAATTTGAGCTTTATAAAGTTTTTATTGACGAACTTAATACTATCGAAAAGCCGGCAGCAGCATATTTGGTTACAGAAAATGAAAAAATTAATTCATGCGAATTAGCAAAAT
The DNA here is from genome assembly GCA_003209055.1 of Prochlorococcus sp. AG-670-O13. Taxonomy (GTDB): domain Bacteria; phylum Cyanobacteriota; class Cyanobacteriia; order PCC-6307; family Cyanobiaceae; genus Prochlorococcus_A. The sequence goes on along the minus strand of QCTB01000048.1, from coordinate 1,312 downwards.
TGAAACTTACCCTTGAGAAACTTAATATTAAGTTTCATCATATCTATTCATGTAATAGAGAAACAGTTTTAAGTGGAAAGGCTTTAAAAATCACCTCAACTTTAATAAATTTAAGAGATCTTAAAAATGAATTAGATATATTTCCTTCATATCAAAAAAATGATATTTTTCACAAAGGAACAGTTAGATCAGGCGACAGAATATCTTCAAATGGTGATCTTTTTATTATGGGAGACGTTAATCCTGGAGCAATAATATCTGCAAATAATAATGTTTATGTGTGGGGTAAATTGATGGGTATCGCATTCGCAGGTGAAAATGGCAATAAAAATGCTTCTATTGCTTCACTTTGTCTAAACCCTCTCCAATTAAGAATTTGCAAAATTGTAGCTATAGGACCAAAAAAGAAGTCAAATCATCAATATCCCGAAGTTGCAATATTAAAAGAAAAAAAAATAATCATTAAGCCTTACCTTTTAGATAAGAATTTTAAATAAATCAATGTTTTGAAATAAAATAATTAACAAGTAATAAATTTAAGAATTACTTAACTTTTCTAAAATATAACCTTTTAAATCTAGTTTATTATTTGTTGAATTATTAAATACTTTGTGTCCGAGAACACTCGCACCATATTAATTTGCTCAGGGAAAGGTGGGGTTGGTAAAACCACCCTTACCGCTAACCTTGGTATTGCCCTAGCAAATAGTGGAGCTAAAACAGCTGTTTTAGATGCTGATTTTGGATTAAGAAATTTAGACCTTCTCCTAGGTCTGGAAAATCGTATTATTTATACAGCGCAAGATGTTCTCGACAAGAATTGTCGCCTAGATCAAGCATTAGTTAGGCACAAAAAAGAGCCTAATTTAGCTCTCTTACCAGCAGGCGATCCTAGAATGCTGGATTGGATGAAGCCTGAAGATATGAAACAAATCAGTAAATTACTTAGTGAAAAATTTGATTATGTTTTAGTAGATTGTCCAGCAGGTGTAGAAGATGGTTTTAAAAATGCTCTTTCAGCCTGCAAAGAAGCCATAGTAGTTACAAATCCAGAATTATCTGCAGTTCGAGATGCTGACAGAGTAATAGGAATTTTAAATACTTCTGATATAAAACCAATACAATTAGTAATCAATAGAGTTCGCCCAAATATGATGGCTAATCAAGAAATGCTTTCGATAGAAGATGTTCAAAGTATCCTTTCCTTGCCTTTACTAGGTATTGTTTTAGAGGATGAACAAGTAATAATCAGTACAAATAGAGGAGAGCCCCTTACTCTTTCAGATAGTAAATCTCCAGCTAAAAAATGTTA
>QCTB01000047.1 GCA_003209055.1 Prochlorococcus sp. AG-670-O13 | reverse complement strand
TTAAATTATTACGGAGAGAGAGGGATTCGAACCCTCGATAAAGTTGCCTCTATACAGCATTTCCAGTGCTGCGCCTTCAACCACTCGGCCACCTCTCCCAGGATTAATATTTTAGCCTTTTAATATCCCATTATTGAGGAAAGTTACTTGAACAAGACTTATAAAGTCACTATAAGAAATAAAGAAACAGGTAAGACTTATGAAGAATACGTTGATAGTAATCAATATATTCTTAAAGAATTTGAAAAAAAAGGTTTAAATTTACCTTTTTCTTGTAGAAATGGATGTTGTACAAGTTGCGCAGTGAAAATTATTTCAGGTAGACTCAAACAACAAGAAGCAATAGGTTTATCGCAGCCTCTAAGAGAAAAGGGCTACGCTCTTCTTTGCGTTGCTAAAGCAATGGAAGATCTAGAAGTTGAGACCACTTATTATGATGAAGTTTATGAACTACAATTTGGTCAATTTTTTGGTAAAGGTAATACGAGAAAAGCTCCTCCTTGGGAATTCGAAGAAGATTAATAATAATGATTAATGTTCAAGTTTTAAATGAAGTAAATAATCAATTTGATTTAGTAAAACTTACTGAAATTGCAAAGAAAAGTGCTCTCATTGGTAAAGATACTCTTCTTAAAAATTATAAAAAAATTCAAACAGTAAGCTCAAAGGGAAGAAAAGGTGATTTGGTAACTAATGTTGATTTGGAAGTAGAAAATAAAATTAAAGATTACTTATCTACCATGACACCAGACATTTCTATTAATGCTGAAGAATCAGGAAAGTTAATTAAATCTTCAGAATTAACTTGGTGCATTGATCCATTAGATGGGACTACCAACTATTCTCACGGATATCCGTTCTTTGGAACATCAATAGGTCTTATTTATAAAAACTATCCAATATTAGGTGCAATATCGGTACCTTATTTAAACGAACTTTATTCAGCGTGTATCGGGAAAGGTTCTTACTGTAATGATAAGAAACTTAGTGTTTCAACTCCAACTAATCTTTTGGAAAGCCTTCTAGTAACTGGATTTTCATATGACAGGTTTGAAACTGAGGATAATAATTATGCTGAATTTTGTTACTTAACACATAAAACAAGAGGAGTAAGAAGGGGTGGTGCCGCAGCTGTAGACTTAGCATTTGTTGCTTCTGGAAAAGTTGATGGATACTGGGAGAGAGGCTTAGAAGTCTGGGACATAGCCGCTGGTGCTATTATTGTTAACGAAGCTGGTGGGATTATTTCTGATTACCCAAATAGTGAATTTAATCTTAATTCTGGCAGAATACTGGCTTGCAGTCCGAAAATAGAAAAAGAGCTTAAATTAGAATTAGCCAAGGTCACTCCTCTTAATAAAGAACTTTACACTTAAATTAATTGATTTTTATAGATTTAAAATGACTGATATTAAAGAATTTAACTTAATAGATGTAAGGAATAATTCCACAATTATTAATGATTTAAATAATGTATATAAATTATGGGGTTATGAAGAAGTGTCACCTTCCTTTATCAATAATATTGAGACAATTAAAGGCAGGGAAGTTATAGAAGAAGATGAGATAATTTCTATTGTTAGTAATAATTCATTATGTTTAAGACCAGAAATGACCGCCTCAATAGTTAAGTTAACATCAACTAGATTATTAAATAAGAAAAGGCCAATAAGACTTTTTAATAGTGGTATTGTATTTAATAAAAAACAAAACTATAAAAATACATTTAAATTTAAAGAGAATTTACAAAGTGGAATTGAACTTGTAAGTTATGATACAAAATTTCCTGAAATTGAGGTGATTAATATTTTATTTGATGCAATTGATAATATTCATTTAATAGAGAATTGTAAGTTAACACTTCTTGTTAGCACTACAAAAATTATGGACTTAATATTATTAAATTATAAAAATAATAATTATGAAGCTATCAAAAAGTGTATGGTCAATTTAGATCAAGAATCATTAAATAGATTAAAAATTAATAAAAATGATAAAACTATTTTAAAAGAATTATTATTTACAAGAGGTGATCCTAAAAACATAATTAATAAACTTAAAAATATTTATGGCTATAATAATGTGATTGAAGAGCTTGAATCTCTATTCAACACTTTATCAAAGCTCGCGAATAAATATAATATAAAAATACAACTTGATCCAACTTTTCAACCTCATCTAAATTTATACGCTGGAATAGTTTTTCAACTAATTTGTGAGAATAATGATGTTAAAACAATTATTGCAAAAGGAGGTAGGTACGACGAATTAGTACGGTACTTTAATCCTAATGAGAAAATTATTAATGGAATCGGTTTTACGATCTCTATAGATAATTTAAGGGATTTGATTCTTATAAAATCACAATATAAAAAGAAAGTATTGTTATTATTTAAAGACTCATCTTTGTTAGATAAAGGTATTAATGAGCAAAAGTCATTACAAAAAAAAGGAATAGTTACAATACTACACTTGAATCCTTGTAATGAAAGTACAAAAGCCAATACTCTATTGAAAGAACACAATTGTACTGAAATTCAATGGATTAAATAAAAATTAAAATTTATAATTACGAAATATATTAAATATTAGATATTTTAAAAATGATTCTTTAAGTACGGACAATACTCCTAATTAAACTTGATTAAGCAGAAAATACGAAATAGGATTTAATAACTTTGATACTTTAAATGATGGAAAAAGGTGAAATTCGAATTAATACTGAAAATATTTTTCCAATTATAAAAAAAGCTGTATACTCCGATCACGAAATCTTTTTAAGGGAACTAGTAAGCAATGCTGTTGATGCAATCAGCAAAAGAAGAATGGCATCAATGGCTGGAGATTGTGAAAATTCTGATGAACCTCAAGTTAAAATTACCATCGATAGGGAAAATAATATATTAAAGATTTCTGATAATGGTATTGGAATGAATGATGAAGAAATTAAGAAATATATAAATCAAGTTGCATTTTCAAGTGCAGAAGAATTTTTAACAAAATATAAAAAAGAAAACGACGAATTTATAGGACATTTCGGATTAGGATTTTATTCTAGTTTTATGGTTGCAGAAAAGGTTGATATTTTAACAAAATCAGCAATAGGAGATAATAAGGCTTTTAATTGGTCATGTGATGGCTCACCAAAGTTTACTTTAGAAGAATCTGAACGAGATTCTGTTGGAACAGACGTTATCCTTCATTTAATGGACGAAGAAAAAGAATTTATTGAACCAGAGAGAATTAAATCACTAATTAAAAAATATTGCGATTTTATGCCCATAGATGTCCTATTAGAAGGTGAGACAATTAATAAGAAAAACCCTCCTTGGAGAAAACAGCCAACTGAATTAAAGGATAAAGATTATATTGAACTATATAAGTATCTTTATCCATTTCAGGGTGATCCTCTTTTATGGATTCATTTAAATACAGATTATCCTTATGACATACAAGGAATTCTATATTTCCCAAAACTTTCTGGAAGAGCTGATTGGGAGAAAGGAGAAATTAAACTTTTTTGCAATCAAGTATTTGTAAGCGACTCAATAAAAGAAATCGTTCCTAAATATCTTTTACCCTTAAGAGGTGTTATTGATTCAACTGATATCCCTTTAAATGTGAGCCGAAGTGCATTACAAACTGATAGAAAAGTTAGATCAATTTCATCATTCATATCTAAGAAAATAGCTAATAAATTAAAGGATTTACTTAAGAATTCTCCTGAATTTTATACAGAGATATGGGACTCAATTTCTGCATTTATAAAGATTGGTGCTATTGAAGACGAAAAGTTTGCCGATCTTGTAGAAAATAGTATTATTTTTGAAACAATCATTAATTCAGAACAAGACATAAAGAAGTATCTAGATGATAAATCTCTAATAAAATCTAATGATAAGTTATACACAACACTATCAAATTATAAAGAGAGGAATAATATTATCGATTCCAAAAAAATTATTTATTGTTCTGATGTAATTGGTCAATCCAGTGCTCTAAATATTTGCTTATCCGATAATAAAGAAGTAATTAAATCGGATCCTTTAATAGATGCTCAATTTCTTCCATGGATAGAAAGTAAGAAAGAAAATTATCAATTTCAAAGAGTTGATTCTGAAATAAATGAATTAGAAGATAAAGATTCAAAGGAATTAGTAGATAAGGATGGTAAATCAAACAACCAGAATTTAAAGGATGTAATTTCGAATGCATTAAAAAATGAAAAAGTAACTGTAAAAGTTCAATCTCTTACAAATAAAAACGCTCCACCAGCAATGATATTGTTACCTGAACAAATGAGAAGAATAAATGACATGGGTGCATATATGGAGCAAAAGATGCCAGGATTACCTGAATATCATGTACTATTAATTAATAAAGAACATCCACTTATTTCAGGATTAAATAAAATAACTAGTAATAGAATAATTATTGATGAAAAAGAATCAGTTGAAAATCCCTTAGCAACCAAAATTGCTAATCACGTTTATGATATGGCGAAATTAAGTGTAGGAGGTTTAGATCAAGAACAAATTATAAATTTACAAAATAATAATGCTGATTTAATTTCAGATTTACTCAAATCATCAACTTGAGTAATGTGTTAAAGTTAATGGAGATATTAATTCAATAATATGTCAAGGGTTTGTGAGCTTACAGGAGCTAAAGCTAATAATGGAATGGCAGTTAGTCATTCACATATTCGTACTAAAAAATTACAGCAAGTCAATCTTCAAAATAGAAGGCTTTGGTGGCAAGAAGGAAAAAAATGGATCAACATAAGAATAAGTACAAAGGCTTTAAAATCAGTTCAAAAAGTTGGTCTAGATAAGTTTGCTAAAACAAATGGGGTTGATCTAAGTAAATTCTGAGTCTTGATGAAGAGTATTTTTTGCTTTTTAATAATAATAATTTCGTTATCTTTTAGTTTTAAAACTGTATTTGCTTTTGATTATGCTCCAGAAATTGGAGATCCTGCTCCTGGTTTTCATCTAGAAGGAATAAACAAAAGTATTAAATCAAAAAAAATATGGGATTTAGACGAATTAAAAGGAAAATGGGTAGTTTTATATTTTTATCCTAAAGATTTTACCGCTGGTTGCACTCTAGAGGCAAAAGGATTTTCAGAATTAAAAAACGACTTTTTAAAATATAATACCGAAATAATTGGAATAAGTGCTGACAACCAAGATTCACATGAAAGTTTTTGTAGTGAAAAATCAATAAAT
>QCTB01000046.1 GCA_003209055.1 Prochlorococcus sp. AG-670-O13 | reverse complement strand
AAGGTTTTGGGGATTTATAAATTTTAAATAGCTACCTTCAAATGATATTATTAAAGAAATTAAATTAATTTAAGATGATTAAATTGCGCCTTAAGCGCTTTGGAAAGAAAAAAGAAGCAAGTTTCAGGATCGTTGCATGCAATAGTACTTCCAGAAGAGATGGAAGACCTCTCCAAGAATTAGGTTTTTACAATCCAAGAACTAAAGAGACTAGGCTTGACACAGAAGCATTAAGAATCAGACTCACGCAGGGAGCACAACCTACAGATGTAGTAAGAACTTTACTAGAAAAAGGTGGATTATTAGAAAAGAAGGTGAGACCCTCCATAGCTATTGGTAAGGCTAAGTTGGAAAAAGAAAAGATTGCAAAGGATAAGAGTAAAGAAGATGAAACCGATAGTAAAGAAGCTGAAAGCTAAAATTTGTTAAATTTATTTTTACATTTACTAAATAGATGAAAGAAGTTTCCAAAACTGGTCACTTCACAATAGATCTGCCGAGTTCTGATGCTGCCACTGCACTATCTGGTCCTGGAAATTCTTTTTTAAAAAATTTGAATCCCTAACAGGTGTCTCCTTAACTATTAGAGGTCTTCAACTTGAAATGAATGGAGTGATACCTAAACTTGAAAGGGCATCAGCATTGGTAGAGTTAACAAGACCAATTTGGGAACAAGGATTAGAAGTCCCAGAAGTAGATCTAAAAGCTGCTCTTAGTTCTTTAAATATGGGAGAATCTTCTTCTCATGCTGAGCTCGGGAAAAAGATACTAGCTCGTTCAAAAGAGGGTAGATATTTGAGGCCCAGAACTATACGTCAAAAAGAGTATGTTGAAGCTATTGAGAACTTTGATTTAACTTTCGCTATTGGTCCAGCAGGTACGGGTAAAACATTTTTAGCAACTGTTTGTGCCGCTAGATTATTAAATGAGAAAAAAATCGAGAAAATTGTTTTAACAAGACCAGCAGTAGAGGCTGGAGAAAATTTAGGATTTTTGCCTGGAGATTTACAACAAAAAGTAGATCCATACTTACGTCCTTTATTTGATTCTCTGCATAGTATTTTTGGATATGATAAAACAAATTCATTAATTGATAAAGGCATTATTGAGGTTGCACCTTTAGCATTTATGAGAGGAAGAACACTAGATAATTCTTTGATTATTTTGGATGAAGCTCAAAATACTACTACTTCTCAAATGAGAATGTTTTTAACAAGATTAGGGGAAAGATCAAAGATGGTTGTAAATGGCGATATCACTCAAATTGATTTAAAAAATGATCAGTTAAGCGGTCTTGTGGAAGCATCAAAAATCTTCTCAAATATTGAAGGAATAAAGTTTTGTAATTTAAATGTGGAAGATGTAGTTCGCCATCCTTTGGTTCAAAGAATTATTGAGGCTTATAAATAAACTATTACTTGGGTGATCCGTACACTGAAATATAAATAATTAGGTAGAATGGTAAAAGTTAAAAGGTATAAAAATGCCAGCAAGTAGTAATTTTAATCAAGCTATTCGGGATGCGCAAACTAGTTCAGTCGTTGGTCCAAATGTAGTTCAGAAAGCTCTCCCTTATGTGGGTGGAGGAATGGTTTTAACTTCTTTAGGAGTTTTGGCCGGTGTCTCACTCATAGCAACAAATCCTGCACTTTTTCAACCTCTCTCTATTGTCGCTTTAATAGCTGAATTAGTTTTATTTTTTGTAGCAACTAGTGCTGCTAACAACGCAAATAATGCGAAAGCTCTCCCATTATTAACAGGTTTCAGTTTGTTAACTGGATTTACATTAAGTGGAATTGTAGCTCTAGCAATTGGAACAATTGGTATTGGATCCGTTGGTACAGCAGCGCTGGCAACAGGAATTACTTTTGTAATAGCTTCTTACACAGGCCAAAGGATGAGTGATAGTGTAGGACAAGCTCTTAGTGGTGTCGTTGGATTAGGTTTGATTGGTTTATTGATAGCTATGTTTGTTCAATTGATTGGTGGATTCTTTGCTCCAGGTGTTTTTGGAGGCTCAGGTCTTGAACTTATGATTGCAGGATTTGGAACAGTTTTATTCGTTGCGATGTCATTCTTGGACTTTTACACAATGCCGAGAAGATATAATGATGAGCAATATCTTGCTGGAGCTCTAGGAATGTATTTAACCTATATAAATCTATTTGTATTTATTTTAAGATTGATGATTGCGCTACAAGGTGGTGGGAGACGAAATTAAAAAAAATAAATCTTACTTTAACTAAATATATAAAAAAGCTTAGATAAAATCTATGCTTTTTTATTGTGCAATATCAAAAATTTGATGTTTTATAAATTCCTTTTGCTTATCATCGTATTTTTTTAAATTATCAAAGCTATTTCCTAGATTATCTAAATCATTCATTATTTGATTAATATTTTTTGTTACGGACTTAGTATCTAATACTCGTAAAATGCCTTTACATCTTTCTGATATATTTTCAGAATTAGATTTATATTCAAGATTATTTTCTCTTTCATGAACAACAATCTGAGCAGAGCTCATAATTAAATTTTTAACTACTATTTCAACTAAATCGTTTCCGACCTCTTGAAATTTGAAAACAACTGAGAAGGGAAGATTATCCAATAAATAGCAATCTTGATCTGACAATGTATAAGCAAAAAATCCTCTCAACCCATTTTTTGTTTTAATTAGTTCTGCGACTCTATCTGCTAAAACTTCTTCGCTTAGGAGATCTTCTCCCCATTCTTTACACCATTGTGCTGATATATATATTGCCTGGGTAAAAGAAGTTTCTTTTAAATTTATGGCTTTTTCTTTCATTTTTGATCAGAATTTTAATATGGATATTTTAAAAGTCTTTTGAATAATTATAAATCTGGTTTCGTAACTTTGCTAGGAAGACCAAATGTAGGGAAATCTACTTTAATAAATAAGTTAATTGGAGAGAAAATAACAATTACTTCCCCCGTGGCTCAGACTACTAGAAATAAATTAAAAGGAATACTTACTACAAAAATTGGACAAATAATTTTTGTTGATACGCCAGGTGTTCATAAACCTCATCATCTTCTGGGCGAAATACTTGTAAAAAATGCAAAATCTGCAATAAATGGTGTTGATATTGTTGTTGTAGTTCTCGATTCAAGTGTTGAACCTGGGAGAGGTGATGAATACATAAAAGATTTTTTAGTTTCTAATAAAACTGAATTTATTGTTGTATTGAATAAATGGGATTTAGTGAATAAAGAAATTAAGAGATTGCGTTTACATCAATATAAAGAAGTTTTTGGAACTAGTAAAAGTTTTCAGATTGTAAGTGCTTCTGATGGATATGGATGCTCTGAATTGATTGATATAATATTAAATTTTCTTCCAAAAGGGCCTATGCTTTATGAAGAAGATACAATATGTGATCAACCATTAGATAATCTGTTATCGGATTTAGTAAGAGAGCAAGTATTGATCAATACTAGAGAAGAAATACCTCATAGCGTTGCGGTAAAAATAGAAAAAGTCAAGGAAATTAAAAGAGAAAATGGTAAAAATTTTACAGCTATTCTGGCTACAATTATTGTTGAAAGAACTAGTCAAAAGGGAATTCTAATTGGCAAAAAAGGTTCTATGTTAAAGACTATTGGACAGACAGCAAGATCTAATATAAAGAAGTTAATAAATGGACCTGTTCATCTTGAATTATTTGTAAAAGTTATACCAAATTGGAGAAAAAAAGAATCTAAATTAATGGAGTATGGTTATGAGGTGGATTATTAAATTAGGAATATGAATTTTGACGTAATTACTTTATTTCCTAAAGCCTTTGAATTAATAAATAATTTAGGGGTAATAACAAGAGCTTTAGAGAAGAATCTGATTAATGTAAATTTACATGATTTAAGAGAATACGGAGAGGGCTCTTATAGACAAGTTGATGATAAGCCGTATGGAGGAGGTTCAGGGATGGTTTTAAAACCAGAGCCGATCTATAAGGCTCATGATTCAATAAATAAAATGAAAAATAGTAAAACTTTATTAATGACTCCACAAGGAAAAGTTTTGAAGCAGAGCGATCTATTAAGATGGTCTTCTTTAGATCAATTGATAATCATTTGCGGGCAATATGAAGGCTTTGATGAAAGGGTTCGATACTTGGCTGATGAAGAAATTTCGATAGGTGATTATGTGCTCTCAGGGGGAGAAATTCCTGCGATATCAATAATTAATGGCTTAACAAGATTATTGCCAGGCACACTTGGAGATGCAGGATCTTTAATAGATGAAAGCCATAATTCTTCTTTATTAGAATATCCTCATTATACTAGACCTCTTATTTTTAAAAATATGAAAGTCCCGGATATCCTAGTGAGTGGTAATCATAAAGAGATAAAATTATGGCGAAAACAAAAAATGTTAGAAAGAACCGCTGAAAGAAGAATTGATCTAATTTCTAAAAAGAAGAATGAAAACTCCAAAAATAAGAAAAATAAAAAAATTTAGTTAAATTAATTCAATAAAAATTCCAAGAAACTTTATATCCTCGTTAATGGTAATTAATTTTCATATGAAGAAAAGCTCGAGATGCATATTTTTCGTAATACTAGTAAAATTAAATTATCAATTTTTTAGATGTAATATTTTAATAAATCATGAGAAATTTTGAAAGCTCTAGATTTGGATTATATAAAGATCTATTAAAATCATCTAAATATTTTAAATTAGTTTGCGGAGCTGGGAATGAAGATCAAAATGAAGTTGAATATTTATCTTATATTTATACCTTAGCGGGCTGTACCGGTTTTGATGTTTCTGCAAATCCTAAGATAGTTAAAGCTGCTAAAAGTGGCATAAATCAGGCTATAAAAAAAGCTAAAGATTTGAAGATAAATATTCCTTTTGTTCCATTCGTGACTGTAAGTGTGGGAATGCCTGGGGATCATCATGTTAGAAAAGCATTCATAACGAATGATTGCGTTTCTTGTAATTTATGTATCCCAAGTTGTCCTACAGATGCTATTCCGAAAAATTTAACCATTATTAAAGATCTATGTATTGGTTGCGGCAATTGTGAGGCAGTATGCCCCCCAGCTGCTAATGCTATCAAATATTCACATAATGCCAAAGAATTATTATCAATACTTCCAGAATGCATAAATGCTGGGGCAGAAAGCATTGAGTTGCATGCAGGAGTACCAGATGATGATGCAACTATAGAAGAATGGAAAGTGGTTTCAAAATCCGTTCCTAATGGAATGATCTCTATGTGCTTAGATAGAAAACATCTAAGTAATGAAATGTTGGTTGACCGAATTAAAATTGCGCATGATATCGCTGATGATAGATTAATTATTCAAGCAGATGGTATCCCAATGAGTGGAGGTACAGATGACTTCAATACTACTTTGCAAGCTGTTTCAATAGCTGATTTTATAAATAAAGAATTGAAAGAAAAAGAAAAGAGATTAAGAAATCTACCGATATTGATTTCGGGTGGTACTAATTCTTTCACAGGTCAATTAGCAAGACAATGTGATGTAAAGTTTAATGGTATAACTATTGGAACTCACGCCAGGAAAGTTATTTCTCTTTATGAAATGTCTCCATCAGTTATGAATAATGAAGTGTTACTTGAAGCAGTAAGTAAGGCTAAAACCTTAATTAAAATGAATTTATATTCTTAAAAATTAGTGATAGTGAATAAAGTTAAATTAAACAATTTAAATAAGATCTATCTAAAAAGACTTCAGGATTCTATCTTTTATAAGATTGACTTCAGAATGAATAAAAAAAAAGAAGAAGTTTATTTTTTAACTTTTTTAGCTTCTCTTTCTGATATTTCCGCTATTGATATAACTTTTGATTTAGATTTAATTGGTACAGTTAAGAAATCCTT
>QCTB01000045.1 GCA_003209055.1 Prochlorococcus sp. AG-670-O13 | reverse complement strand
CTTTTTTAAAAATCCCATATGTAAAAAGCTCAGATAAAGTTTTAAGAGATTTAAAAAATAAGACTGATATAAAAAAGAAGAAAATAATAAATGAGTCCACAAGAGTAATTACTTTTTTATCTAATAAATTATTCATAAATTAATTCACATGGCTATAGATCATATGGTCCAAAATGTTCGCTGCAGTTTCTACCCATTATTTTAGCAAGATTTAAACTTTCTTCTATATCCCATTTTGAGGAAAATCCATAAAGAATCCCAGCAGCAAAAGAATCTCCGCATCCATATGAATCAACCTTATGATTTTTATTAACAATTGCTCTATATCTTCCTCCTGGGAAAACTATACCTCCATTCTCACCTTCTGTTTTAATAACAAATTTAGGCTTAACTTTTAATTCATTTAAAGAAAAGACTTCACCGGGATCAAGATTACTTCCAATTAATCCATCTAAAAATATCCCAGATTCATTAATAATATCTAAACCTACTCTGGGGGTAGTACATAATGTTTTAGCACCCCTTGATTTTTTGAATATTTCTTTATCAGCTGCTGTTATAAAAATCCCATCCATATTATCAAGAGTACTCCAATCTAAATTATCCTTATGAGTTGGTGATAATCTATCTCCAATAATAGTTATAGATCTTTCGCCATCAGAGTCAATTAAACTAAACCCTTTTCTTGTTAAATTGTCACGCCATGCAACATGTAATTTAATACCCATTGCTTCAAGAAAATTAAAACATTGGTTCCCATAAAAATCTTTCCCTAAAGAGGTAAAAAAATGAACTTCGCTATTGGTTAATTCTCGGAGTCTTTTTGCAATAACGGCTCCACCGCCTGCAGGATATTCCAAAGATTTTTTTGAATGTGATATTAAACCCGGTTTTGGTAATTGATCAACTTCAATGAAATTTATCCATTCAATATGTCCGATCACAGCAAACTTTAAGTTACCTTTTATAAAATTAAAATCTTGAAATGAATTATTTTCTTCAACAATCATAAGTTTTTCAATACTATTATTAGGATAAATATCATATGCTTATGAATTCATTAAAAATGTTAAAAGATAACAAACAATTACTATCTTATATTTATCTTTTACTCTCAATCCTTGGGGCAATACTTCCAATGATATCTAATTTTGAATTTGCCATGGAATACGGAAATAGTTTTGACATTAAAAACTTCATATCATTGGCAAATGCAAATCCTGCAGCTCAATCTATTTCAAGAGATTTATTAATTGCAGCCAGTGCGGTTTTTATTTGGATAGTAAATGAATCTAGGAAATTGCAAATAAAAAATATGTGGATAGTTTATATTGGAACTTTTTTAATAGCATTTGCTTTTTCCGCACCTTTTTTCTTATTTCTTAGAGAAAAAAGAATCATTGAGATAGAAAATAAATAAATAATAACTTTTAATAATTTCTAAAATACTTTCTTTAATATAATCGCAAGCATCGAGAAACATAAAAAGGAAATAGTTACCCAGATAATCGAGGCATAACCAAAAAGGTCTAGAACGCTACCTGAAATTAAAGGGCCAAAAAAATATCCCATTGCAAAACATTGGGATAAAAGAGCAAGTGCATAACCTTTTTTATTTGAAGGAGCTATACTAAAGATGACGTCTGTGGATGTTGGGAGAAAGGAAGATGTACCCAAACTTATTAAAATAATTGAAACAAATACAAAATAAAAAGTCCCAATATTAAAATAACTAGAAATAAATAATAAAAGCGAGGAAAAACCAAAGTTGATTAAACTAAATTTTAAACCAAACAATTTTCCTTTTTTAGATATCCATGAACCAATTGGCCATTGTAAAATTAACAATAACATTAACTGAATAGATATTATAAAACTAATAATTTCTTCATTTAAGAATTCTCTATAAACCCCTCCCTTAACAAGATCAAGAGGTAATGTCACCTGAATTAGAGCTAGAGATGTCGTTATTAAAACTATTGATATAACTATAATAATTGAATTTTTGTTCCACCTTTCTTTATGAGATTTTAAAAGGTTTAAAGCTTTTTTTTGAGAATTCTCTAACGTATATTTGATTGAAATTTTATTTCTTAAAATTAAGTAAACAATTACCAACATGCAAAATATATCATTTATAAAAATAGATTTAATGTATATAAAATTATTCATAAATCCCCCCAATAAAAACACCTAAAAATATCCCTAAAGCCTCAAAACTTCTTACTAAGGCATAAGCTTTTCTAGTATTTATAGGATTACAAAAATATGGAACAACAAACTCTGCAGTAGGCCAATAAATACCAGCAGCAGCTCCAATTAAAGCTTGTCCTATTATGTAGAGGTCAATATCTTTTGAAATAATTAGAAAGAAACTTGCAGCAATACTTATTAATGAAGAGAGAACTAAAGGATTGTGAATTTTAGCTGTTTTATTTAAGTAATTACCTGTAAAAAATCTTGTTATAGTTCCTACAATAGCCGATATCGTAAAACCCAGACCAATTTCAGTGGCAGAAAAACCAATATTATTAAAAATAAGGGATGTTAAATAAATCACCCCACCTGCTCCAAATGAAGCCAAAAATCTTATTTTAGTAATTAACCTTAAATGTAAGGGGAATTGACTCCACCAAATTTTACTAATTAGAAATTTATTCGGGATAACCACAATTGAAATTAATTTTTGTACTTTTTTTAAGTTTCTTTAGTTTTTATTCAGTCAATGACTCCAAAGCTGCTGAAAAGATAAATATTAAGTTCGAAGAGATGTCAATCCCTTTGACTATAGATCAGTTATCAAAATTAGATGCCACTAATAATGATTCTACAGAAATAATTGATTGGTTTAAACAAAATGGATTCTTAAAAGTATTTGAGTTATCAAAATTTTTAAGATTCTCTGTTTTTAAAGAAGAAGGTTTAAACCAACAAGTACTTAGAAGCTGGGTAGGTAGAAAGATACTTACAGAATTAAGTAATACTATTCTGGTACCAAATGACAATGATGGGGTTGAGGTATTCAATACTATAGAAAATTTATTGCAAATCAAAAAAGAAGTTTCAACTTTAGACATCCTAAAAGCATTACCTTCAAAAGAAATTTCATTAGATATTGATAATCTAATTTTAATAATTTCTTCATGGAAAAAGGAACTTGCAATGCAACAAAATCTAATAATGAAATTAAATTCATTAGAAAAAACTAATCATTACTTTTCAAAAAATGCTGCTAAATATAACCCGAATCTTAAAAAGGTTAGAAAGAAAATTTATTCACCTCATAGAGTAGAGCCTTTAGTAATAGAACTATGGAAAGATAACAAAGACACCTCTGAAAAAGATCTAATTATATTTATGCCAGGACTAGGAGGAGATATTGATAATTTCCGATGGATAGGGATCGAATTAAGTCAAAGAGGATGGCCAGTACTATTTATAGACCATAAAGGAAGTAATTCTAAGGCTCTTTTAGAAGTCCTTGAAGGTAGTAATGCTATTCCAAGTAGTGCTGATTTTTTCTTATATCGTATTAAAGATCTAGAGGCAGTAATTAAAGCGCATAACAATGGGATTTTTGGATTAGAAAATAATTCTTATATTTTAATGGGGCATTCTTTAGGAGCTTTAATAGCTTTTTTATATGAAGGTAATATACCTAAAGAAGACTTCGAAAACAGATGTAACTTAGCTTTAAAAGATTTTGCAGTAACAAACATATCAAAACTACTCCAATGTCAATTAAATGAAATTCCATTGCCTAAAATAAAAAGGTTAAATAAGGCATCTGGAATTATAGGGTTTAATTCATTCGGCAGCATCATCTGGCCAAAAGATAAAGATTCTGGAATTGAAATACCAGTATTATTAATTGGAGGAACTTATGATCTTATTACCCCTTTAATAAGTGAGCAATTTAAAGTATTTTTATCTACTGCTTCTAATACATTAAATAGATTTTTAATTATTGAAGGAGCAAGTCATTTCTCTCCAATTAGGGTTTTTGATGATTATTCAGAAGATATTGAAAATAATGATATCTTTAAAATTAATAAATCTTTTATTGGATCAAATCCTGACGCAGTTCAAAACTTATCTTTAAAAATTATTATTGAATTCCTAGAAAATTTAAAAAATAATGAAAGCATTAAAATCATAAAAAACCAAACAGAAGGCAATCTTGATTTTCATATTTTAGATAGGAAGACCTTAAAAGAAATTATCAAAAATTAGTACTCGATTCGAGGATCTAATAAAGCAATAATAATATCTACAAAAAGATTTAACGAAACTATTAGTATAGAAGTAATAATTACAATTCCTTGAACAACAGTATAATCACGTTGGGAAATAGCTTCATGTAATCTTAGTGCTATCCCTGGCCATGAAAAAGTTACTTCAAAAAGAAGGGCCCCTCCGGCCAAAGAAGCTATTGTTAAACCTGAAATAGTAATAATAGGCAAAAGTGAGTTGGGTAAAGCGTGATTTAAAATAATTTTTCTTTTTGTAATCCCTCTCGATATAGCCGCATTTACATAATCACTTTTTATTGTCTTATCTAAATTTATCCTTAAAGATCTACTAAAAATTCCGCTTAATAGAAAGCCAAGTGTTAAGGAGGGGAGTGCGAGATGATATAGGCTTTCTCGTAAATAGAGAAAATTATTATCAAGAAGACTATCAATAACTAAAAAGCCTGTTATTTGAGGTTGACTGTGAATTATTGGGAACCTACCTCCAATTGGAAAAATTCTAAAATTCACTGAGAATATTAATTGAGCTAACATAGCTCCCCAGAAGGGGGGAATTGCGTATGAAGAAATTCCAATTATTCTAGAAATATAGTCTTCCTTTTTCCCTTTATATTTTAGTCCTAAAAAGCCTAACGGGAAGCCTATTAGGATTGCAAAAAATATTGAACATATACCTAGTTCAAGACTTGCTGGTAATGACTTGAGAATAATATTAAGAACTGGTTCTTGAGTACTTAAAGATTCTCCAAAATTTAAGTGCAAAATATTATTTATGTAAGAAAAATATTGACTTATAAGGGAATTACTTAATCCTAATTTATCTCGAAGGATTTCTCTTGAAGCTTCATTAGCCCCAGATCCTAGAATTGCATCAACTGGATCTCCTGGAGCAACTCTTAACAAAATAAATACTAATGTAGATATAATCCACAACATTAAGGGTATTGTAGAAATCTTTAACAAAGAATAATTTAAAAGTTTATTTAGATTTCTACTCATTGATAAATTCAAGATCGCTCAATGAAATAATTCCAGCTCCATTAAAAATAGGTTGTGATATTTCATTTTGAGACCAGGCTTTCTGAGAGGAAATCCAGATCGGAATATAAGGTATTGATTCTGAAGCTATCCTCTCTATTTCAATTAATTTTGCTAATCTTTTACTACCATTTAATTTTTCGCTTTCAAGAAATAAAGCCTCGACTATATTTGACCCCCAAAAACTTCCACTATAAACTGATTCTCCTTTTATACAGATTTCACCATCTAATTCACTACAACTTAGAA
The DNA here is from genome assembly GCA_003209055.1 of Prochlorococcus sp. AG-670-O13. GTDB lineage: Bacteria > Cyanobacteriota > Cyanobacteriia > PCC-6307 > Cyanobiaceae > Prochlorococcus_A. Next base: position 452 of record QCTB01000045.1, on the reverse strand, counting down.
GAGGAGTTAAATATGCCTCAGGATCCGAATAAGCACCTGTCCAATCAAGAATAACAGCGGTATATATCCCTAAATTTAGATTTTTATAAATTGTTGTGGACTCTACACCATTTAATTGGATATTGATACATTCATTCAAAATATTTTTTAAATCTTCTTGCCAAGAAAGGGCAATAAGTTTATCAGCAGGTACATTAGATCTGTATGTTAAAGGCAAATCTAAAATATTACCATTACAGAAACCCTCTTTTTGCAGTAGAACTTTTGCTTCTAAAGGATCATATTCTGGCCATAATTCCTGCTTACTTTTTTTTAAAATTGAAGGAACAATTGATCTTGAGGGTTGTCTTAATCCGTAACTTACTTTATTACTAATTAATTCCCTATTTATACTTTTAGCAATGGCTAACCTTACATTACGATTATTTAATGGATAAGAGTTTGTTCTAAGA
>QCTB01000044.1 GCA_003209055.1 Prochlorococcus sp. AG-670-O13 | reverse complement strand
TTTTTTCAAAATCATAATCAAACTTTACACCTTTAATAGAATGAAAAGTTTTTATAACATCAAGTATACTTTTCCCTTTACCTGTTCCAATATTTATAGAAATTATTTGCGAACTATTTTTTTTTAAATAATTCAAAGTTGCAATATGAGCAGATGCTAGATCCATAATATGAATAAAATCTCGAATACATGTTCCATCATAAGTTGGCCAATTTCTACCAAAAATTAATAATTTTTTCTGTTCACCCCTTAAAGTTTTTATAATTGCAGGAAAAAGAAGTTAATATAATTGCATATGATATATATTGGCTTTTAAATTTGAAAAGATTTAGATCAGGTATTTTAGATGTAATATAAATACTTGTGGGAAATATATATAGTAATAATCTATAAGCGATAACTGAATTTAAAAATACAATAGGTAGTAAAAAAATTTCTACAAAGGAGAAAATTGTAATTATTTTATTTACATCCTTTTCTAAGTAAAAGCGCTCTTTATTCCTAATGAAAATAATTGCGGGTAAGAAATTTATAAACCAAATTAAAAATGCACTTTTTGCTGGAGGTATAACTTTACCAAGTAAAGTAAAATAGTACACGATCTTTCTTATTAAAGCAGGAGACTGGATAAGGAATAGAATTAGTAGAACTAATGCAATAAATAATAATAACCGTTTAGATAATTTCTTATTTGTAAATTCTGGAAAGTAACAAGCTAATAATAAACCGTTAAATATTAATGAGAATTGATGGATTAATAAGGAAATAATAGTTAGAAAAAAATGCGAATAATATTTTTTTTTGGAGATTAAAATTATTGATAACATAAGGATAGATGAACATGCTGCTTGTCTTATAGGTCCCATTCCTACAACAATTATGTAATATGGATAAGAAATTAATAATGAAAAAAATTTTCTTTTTAAATTTATACAGAAATAAAATAAAGGTAACGTAAAAAGTATTGCATATATAAAATTTAATATATATATATTTCTTCTTGAGATAGTTGCAATAAATATATGTCCCATTTCATGTAAAGCATGTCCAGAAGTGAAATTATTTTTTAGCATTGCTAAAAGCCCAATTGAATATTTATCAAACATCGACTTATATTGATTCCAATCACAACCAACTTCATATCTTAGACCAATAAAAATTATGAAAAATAAAGCAATTAAATAATATAAGTATTTATTATTAAAAAAACTCTCTAATGAATTTGTGCTTTCTTTAATAGCTAGTATTGAAAGGAAAGTAAATGGTATTAAATAAGGTATCATTTCTCGATATTTAAAAATTCATCATAAATATTTAGTATTTTTTTATTTATCTTTTGAACTGTAAATTTATCAGAAACAGTTTTCCTTGCATTTCTCCCATAAATCGTTGCTAAATATGGATTATCCAAGAAATTTTTAATTGCTTTTTTTAACTCTTCTTTATTTTTTGGTGGAACAATATATCCCGAATATTTATTTTTTATAATTTCCATACAACCAGGAACAGATGTTGTGATTATTGGTAAAGACATAGCCGCTGCTTCAAGAAGAGATTTAGATAATCCCTCTCGCCAAGAAGGTAAAATTATAAGATCCATTTTTTTGTATATTTCTTTCATATTTTCACATTTTCCTAAAAATCTTATATTTTTATTTTTATAAAAAAATTTAATTGTATTTTTATCTAAGTGACTTCTATTTTGTTTATCAACTTCTCCAGCAATATTAAGAATAAAGTTATATTTTTCACTCCATAATTCTTTACATGCAGATATTAATTCTATTATTCCTTTTTCTTTTATTATCCTTGCTGGAAACAAAAGTTGAATTTGCATTTCTGTGTTTCTTTTATATTTAGAATTCCTAAAAAGTTCAATATTTACTCCTGAACCTGGAATAATTTTTGTATTTACTTTGGTAGTAATTCTATTTTTTATAAATGTATCTCTATCAGATTTATTATGAAAGATATTAACTATATTATTTTTAGCATTATTGAATGCATATTTATAAAAAGGTTTAAGTATTTTATTTAAATACTTAATTTTGACTCTTGAAGAATAAAAAGAAGGCCCTATGCCTGTTACATGATTAATTATATTTTTAATTTTTAGAAATCTCGCTATAAGACCTCCGTAAATACAAGGCTTAATCGTAAAATGATGAACTAGATCAGGGTTATATTTTTTATAAGCTGAGAATAAATTTAATATTGTAATTATTTCGAGAATTGGATTTTCAGAACCTCTGAAAAGAAATAGATTTTCTTTATGTTTAAAGTATTTTGATATTCTGGAATGATATTTATCTAAAGGTGATAATAATATCAATGTATATCCTTTTATTTTTAAGTCATTTAATAATTCTTTCCTGAAATTGTATAAATACCAAGTACAGTTAGAAACTATTAATATGGATTTCTTTTTTGTATCTATTTTTTTCATTATAAATAGCTATTTTTTAGGACCGATTCATCTAAATTTCTTTTAAGCCATTTTTGTCAAGCTTTAAAACTCTATCACAAATACTAAGGACTTCCTTTTTATGAGTAACTATAACTATTGTCATTTTCCCTTTTATTTTTTGAATTGAGGATATAAATTTTCTTTCTGAATTTATATCTAAACCACTTGAGGGTTCATCTAATAGTAGAATTTGTGGTTGAGAGTATAAAGCTCTTGCTAAAGCGAGCCTTTGTCTTTGCCCCCCAGAGAATCTTGAACCTCTATCAAATACTTGTTCATCAATTCCAAAAGAAAGTTCATTTATAAAATCCCATGCATTTGCATTTATAAGTGATTGTTTTATTTTATCTCTATCAATTTCTCTTCCTAGGGCAATATTTGCAGCAATAGTATCGTTTTTAAAAAAATTTTCTTGCATAACAATTCCAATTTTTTTTCTCCAAGAATTTATATTTATATTATTTATATTTTCATCTGATAAGTAAATAGATCCATTTTTAGGTTTAATGATTCCTGTAATTAAATCTAATAATGTGCTTTTACCATTTCCAGATTTACCACTAATTCCAAGGCATTCATTTTTATTAATTACAAGGTTTATATTACTTAATATTGAATTACAATCTGGATAATTGAAATAAACATTTTTAAAAATAATTTTTCCATCAAATTCAAAGTTATTTCTATTTATATGATTTTTATTTTCATAAATTTTTGCCCACTTGATTCTTTTATTATGTAACCTTGGCCATGAAACCATGGCAACTGAATCTAAAAGCCTAGTTTGAGCATTATAAACTTTTGGAGTCATCCTTATAAATAAGGATAATGAAAGGATTAAATTTGAAATATTTCCACCAGTTACAAAGATGAAAAATATAGATAGAGATATGAAAATTATTGTTAATAGCTCAGTTATGAATTTGGATTTGTAGCTAGCAACTCTTGCTTTTTCATATGAATCTGAAAATTTTAAAAAAATCTGTTTTGATTCATCTTTGGCTAATGCATCTTTGCTAATAGATCTCAAATATTTTAGATTATTAAATATTCCAGCAGTCCATTTACCTATATTTGAAGTTATCTCTGAAAGGTTTTTCCCAAATTTATCAGATTTTCTAGAGTAGAAAACGTAAATCCTATAAGCAAATAGAGCATAAATTATTAATATAAAAAACGTATTAGGTACAAATATTAAACAAGCAATAAAGTAAGTAATTGCAATTAAGGAATAGGTAATAGCTTGAAGGAAATACATATATCCCTCTGATATATTTTGTCCTTCTGAGATTATAGATTTTGAAATATCGCCTTGGCTTAATTGCAGATAATATTCCCATTTAATATTAAGTGTAATATCAGTAATTTCTTGTCTTATAAATTTTTCTATAATACACTTTGCCCTTATTATATTTTTGTTTGAAAGATAATATATGAAAGCTGAAAGGGTTGCGGATATTATAAATATAAAATATATTTCTTTCGTCAGGTTGCTCAAATCTAAAAATCTTATATTAAGATTATTACTCTTATATCCTAAATTAGTTATTAAGTTTGCAAGTAAATATATTGAGAATGTCTCTAAAAAAGCAGCTATAATCCCAAATAATATTGCAAATCTACTCTCTTTACTTGATATATTGAGATATCTATAATAATTTTCCCAAATGTCCTTAATCATATTTTAACTATAAATTAAATACTTTTTCTCCTGAAAGATTATTTGTTAAGTCAAATATTAAAGTATTTTCATTTGAAATATTTGCGATTTCTTTTTTTGTTATTTTCTTAAATTCTTTATGGTTTAAAGCAAATATAATTATAGAGTATTGCTTATTACTGGGAATTGTATCTACGGATATTAATCCTATTTTATTGAAAACTTCATCCTTATTTACTAAGGGATCAACTATAGTGATTTTCATATTTTCTTTTTTTAAATTTTCTACTAAAGAAATTAATTGCGAATTTCTTATATCTCCACAATTAGATTTGTATGAAATTCCTAAAAGCAAAACATCCACTAATTTCATGACTTTCTTTGTTTTTTCTAACTGAGATAAGATCTGATGAAATAAATATTTATGCATATAATCATTAATATTCCTTCCTGCGGATATTAACTTTGTATTAAATCCAATTTCTTTAGCTTTAAATGTTAAATAATATGGATCAACGCCAATACAATGTCCTCCAACTAGTCCTGGACTATATTTTTGAAAATTCCACTTTGTATTTGCTGCATCTAAAACATCTTTAGTATTGATATTGAGTTTTTTGAATAAAATTGCTAATTCATTAACTAAAGCAATGTTTATATCTCTTTGAGTATTTTCGATTATTTTAGCTGCCTCTGCTACTTTAATATTACTTGCTTTATAAGTGCCTGCAGAAATAAATGATCCATAAAATTTATCAACCCAGCTGGCAACTTTTTTATTACAACCACTTGTAACTTTAGTTATTGAATCTAAAGTATTATTCGAATCTCCTGGGTTTATTCTTTCTGGACTATAGCCCGAATAAAATGAATCATTATAGTTTTTACAATTATGTTTTTTACCAGATATTTTCTCAATCAATGGGATACATATCTCTTCAGTAACACCAGGGTAAACTGTACTTTCATAGATGATGATGGGATTTATGCATTTATAATCTTTCTCTTTAATGCATTCGGCTACAATTTTAGAAGCTCTCTTTAAATAAGATAAATCTGGTTGGTTTTCAGTATTAATAGGAGTTGGGACAGTGATAATAAAAACTTCAATATTAAGAAGTAATTTTTTGTGACTTGTAAAACTAATATTTTTCGGAATGCTTATTGTTTTTTTTGAAAAGATATTCTTCTTATCTATACCTTTGTTTAATTCATTTACTCTATCTTTATCAATATCATATCCAATAACTTTTCTATTATTTCTTTTTTTGCTTAATAAGCAAGATTTTTGATTAGCAATTTTAATTGCTAATGGTAGTCCAACATAACCAAGACCAATAATCCCAATAGTGCAGTTATTAAGTTTAGGAAGCTTAGATTTATACAATATACTTTATTACCTTTGTTTATAGTACGATACATACCATTCAATAAATTTTTTGACACCTTCATCTATTGAAGTGCTTGGTTTAAATCCAATCCACTCTTCAAGTTCCTTGGTATTTGCGTAGGTGGCCTCTACATCTCCCGGTTGCATTTCTTCTAATATAATTTTTGCTTTCTTCTTAAGATGCTTTTCAATGGATTTTATATAATCTTTTAAATTTTTCGGCTGAGAATTGCCAACATTAAAAATTTTATAAGGTAATGATTTATAATCTATGTCATTATTTTTTTTCTCATTATTAATATTTCTAATTGGTGGTAATTTATTAATTAAGCGATTCATTGATTCAACAACATCGTCAATATAAGTAAAGTCTCTAATCATATTGCCATAATTAAAAACCCTAATAGGTTTATTTTTGATAATAAGATCTGTAAACTTAAAAAGTGCCATATCGGGTCTTCCCCAGGGCCCATAAACTGTGAAGAATCTTAATCCAGTCGTGGGTAAATTAAAAAGGTGACTATAGGTATGAGCTATTAATTCATTAGATTTTTTAGTCGCTGCATAAAGACTTATAGGCTTATCAACATTATCTGATTCATTAAATGGGATATTATTCACCCCCCCATATACTGAACTACTACTTGCATAAATAAAATGATTAATTTTATTTATTTTGCATTCTTCAATTAAATTACAAAAACCTACTAAGTTAGATTCAACATAAGCAGAAGGATTCTCTATTGAATATCTAACTCCTGCTTGTGCAGCTAAATGAACAACACATGAAATCTCTGAAATTTTATTTTTAAATTTTGGATTAATTTCATAATTAAAAATCTTTTTTAAATCATCTTTATTTTTAAGATCACCCTTAAAAAAATGGAAAATACCTCTTTTATTTGCACTTTTTTTGGTTAATTTTTTAATTCTGTCTTTCTTTAAAGTAATATCATAATAATTATTAAGGTTATCAAAAGCAATAACTTCTTTGTCTTCCTCCAGAAGTTTA
>QCTB01000043.1 GCA_003209055.1 Prochlorococcus sp. AG-670-O13 | reverse complement strand
AAATTTATAAAATTTAAATTTATAAAGTCTATAACATATCCTTTGGTTATTCTATCATATCCATTGCCAACAGTACCTCCCAAAATTAAACTATAACTTAGTAAGTCTATGTTTCTTATATTGTTTCTACATATAATAATATAAGATAAAATAGCTGTTATTATTATACTTACAGAAGATAAGAGTACTCTACTTCCACTTAATATATTAAATGCCGCTCCATAATTTTTTGCATAGTCAAGACTAAAAAATAAGATTTCTTTATTAATCAACGAATCCTGATTGGTGTTTATTAAATTTTTTGTAAATTGATCAAATAATATAATAATCATAGAAATTAATATATAAGAAATTCTGCTACGTTTAATATTTAACATTATTTTTGATATCTTTTCTTATTGATAAGATTGAATAATAAACATATAGGTAAAAGCATTAATAAATGATAGCCAACTTTACCTAATGAATATTTTGCAAAACTGTATAATAATATTTCTGATTGATTAAAAAATAATATTTGGATATAGCTATAAATTATTCCAATAATGTGCATACTACATATAGCTAATATTCCATATTTTAGGAGTATATAATAGTTAATCTTTCGATCTTTTATATTTAAATTATTTATTATTTTAATTAATGGATATGTGCCTAGCAAGTAACCAAAATTTGGTGTTAATAAATATCCTAATGAACCTCCCTGATGAAATACTGGAATAAAAAACAAACCAATTATTAAATAAATACTAAATGCTTTTATTACTATTTCACCATTAAATATTAATGTAATTATTATAATTGAAGGTACTTGCCAAGTAATAGGCATCTCAATTGTACGAAACAGCTTGGTTGAATAAGGAAATGAAATAAAAACTGGAATAAATGCAGAAACTATTATTATTTGAAGACTTATAAATATCTCAATAATTTTATTAAAATTGAGCATAGTCTTTTTAGATTTACAAACTTCTTAGAGCAACAATAGGATCTAATTGTGAAGCTCTTTTGGCTGGTAAAACTCCAAAGATTAATCCTATTGAACCCGATATAAACATTGTAGATATAGTTGTTGTTAAACCCACAGAAGCTGGTAATGGTGTTATCACTCCAAGAATAAATACACCTGTCAAGCCAGATGCTGTTCCAACTAAACCACCAATAGTAGATAAAATTAATGCCTCAAATAAGAATTGTATAAGAATATCCGATTGTTTTGCGCCGATTGCCTTCCTTAATCCAATCTCCTCTGTCCTTTCGCTAACAGAGACTAACATTATATTCATTATTCCTATACCTCCTACAAATAGAGATACCGCCCCTATACCTGCTAATAGAAATGTTAACCCACTTGTAATATTCGTTACTATGTTTAATGCATCTTCTTGAGATCTAACAGCAAAATCATCATCTCTTACGATGTTATGTCTTTGGCGTAATAAATTTGTAATTTGAAACTTGGCAGCACTAGTTTTATTTTTATTAATAGCTTCTACACTTATAAAACTCAAACTTACTCCATAAGTAGGATCCTTCCCACTTATTCTGTTTACCATTGTAGTAAGTGGTATGTAAGCGTTTTTATCCTGATTGCTACCAAAAACTGCCCCTTTGGGTTTTAGTAATCCAATTATTTCATAGTTATGGTCTTTAATTCTTATTTTTTCACCAATGACTGATTTATCTTTAAAAAAATCATCCTTGAGATCCGGCCCAATCACGACATAACTTCTAGCTGATTTAACATCACTTTCGGATATAAACCTTCCTTTATCGACTTCAAAACTCCTTACTTTTAAAAAATCTGGTGTTATTCCTGCGATTGAAATATTTAAACTTTTTGAATTAGACTGTACAATTTCATTCGCTGAGATTTGTGGTGCAACTTTACTAACACTAGGTACTTCTTTTTCAATTGCTATCGAATCCTCTAAAACAAGAGTTTTGGGAAAAGATATTCCCCTTCTTCGGGTATCATTGTTTCCCGGAACAATAAATAATACATTTGCTCCTAAATTACTTAATTGGTTTTTGGCGAGTGTTTGAGCGCCTCTACCTAGTCCGACAAGTGTTATTACAGATGCATTTCCTATTATTATGCCAAGCATAGTAAGAGAACTTCTTAATTTATTAGAAACTAGCGTTTTACCAGCCATTTTAAAGGCTTCTTTAAGAGAGATATTTCTAGACATATTTATATTTATCAAGGGCCTCTTCATCTTCTTCTATCTGACCCATATAAATAACTCCCTCATTTAGTTGAAGTGTTATCAAATCTCCATCTCGTACATGATTCTTAATTGTACTTAGGTTACAAATTGAAGAAACTTTAGTATTGTTTTTTTTGAAAATTTTATAGCATTCATCTACCGATTCATCAGTTACAATTCCTGAGATTTTTTTTGTATAAGGTATATCTAATAATAGTTTTTTGGGAACAAATAATATTTCTCCTGGACATATTAAGGCTAAATCAAGATTGGTATTAATATTCCTTGCCTTACCAGTAACTCCTATTTCCCCTATTGATATTCCTCTAGTTATAACTTTTCTTACTAATCCAACTTTAATTAGATCAGTAGATCCACTTACCCCTGTTAATGTTCCCGCAGTCTGTACTACCAAGTCACCCTGTTTTAGAATCCCCATCTCTTGTGCTATTTGCATTGCAATACTAAACGTTCTTGCAGTTCTATCATCATTTTTTACTAACAATGGAGTCACTCCCCATACAAGTTGCAATCTTCTAGCAACACTTTTTTCAGTAGTTGTAGCAAGAATAGGTGTGGGTGGTCTGAATTTACTTACATTTCTGGCAGTAGAACCTGATTTTGTTAAGGGTATTATTGCTCCAGCGTCCAGTTGTCTAGCTATATTGCTAACTGCCGCACTAATTGCATTAGGTATGGTGCTAGGTAAATGACTTTCAATAGCTTTAAGTGGATAATCTCGCTCAATTCTTCTTGCAATTGTAGCCATAGTTTCAACAGCTTCGACAGGATAGTCGCCCACAGCAGTCTCATTAGAAAGCATTACAGCATCAGTTCCATCAAGGATTGCATTAGCTACATCACTTACTTCTGCACGCGTTGGCCTAGGATTTGATGCCATGGAGTCAAGCATTTGAGTTGCGGTTATTATGGGAATTCCTAATGTATTTGCTTTCCTAATTAATTCTTTTTGTAAGAGTGGGACCTCTTCTGCTGGCATCTCAACTCCCAAATCACCTCGTGCAACCATAACCCCATCACATAAAGGTAATATTGAATCTATTTGATCTATAGCTTCAAATTTTTCGATTTTTGCTACAACCGGTATCGAATATCCCTTTTTATTTATTAAATTTTTTATTTCATTAATATCTGATGGATTTCTAACAAAGCTTAGAGCTATCCAATCAACGCCAACAGTTAGTCCAAACTCAAGATCAACTATATCTTTTTCAGTTAATGCTTTAACAGATAATTGGACATCCGGGAAATTTACCCCTTTGTTGTTTGAAAGCACTCCACCAACAGTTACTCTACATTCTAATAAATTATTTAAAATGTTGACGTTCTCTACAATCATTTCAATTTTTCCGTCGTCTAATAATATTCTTTTTCCTGTGGTTACTTCCTTAGCAAGTTTGTCATAAGTTACGTTTGCAATTCTTTGTGTGCATTCAACTTCATCAGAGGTCAAAGTAAATTTATCACCCTTTTTTACTTTTACAGGGCCATCTTTAAATCTTCCTAATCTAATTTTAGGCCCCTGAAGATCCTGAAGAATTCCAACGTCTAAATCTAACTTGTTTGAAACTTTTCTTATGGTTTTAATTCTTTCTGCATGATCTTGATGATCCCCATGAGAAAAATTTAATCTAAATGTTGTAACTCCTGCCTTTATAAGATCAGAAATTATTTCTTCAGATTGCGTGGCCGGACCAATTGTTGCAACGATTTTTGTTCTTCTTTTTAAATCAATATTCGACATATATAAATAATATTGCTAGATATAAGTAAATTTAACATACATAAAGTTAGTTATTTAATCTATGGATTTTAAAACTTATCAGAGGAAAGCTCGATTAACAGCTCAATATCCCAATTTAGGCTCCAACAATATATATCCAACGCTTGGATTAGTTGGAGAAGCGGGAGAGGTTGCAGAAAAAGTTAAAAAAGTAATTAGAGATAAAGAAGGGATATTTGACGAGGAATCAAAAAATGGAATTAAAAAAGAGTTAGGCGATGTGTTGTGGTATTTATCAAATCTTTGTACAGAATTTGATTTTAGCTTGGAGGAAGTAGCCTCACAAAACTTAGATAAATTGAATCTTAGAGCTGCTAGAGGAAAAATATCTGGCTCTGGCGATGATAGGTAAAATTACATATAACCACCTGAGGCTAAGGAAGTTAACTTATAGAGTTGTGTTTGAACAAGATTTAAAATTACGAATGCGAGAATAGAGGAAATATCAAATCCGCCGATTGGAGGAATAATTCCTCTAAATATATTTAAATACGGATCAGTAATTGAACTTAAAGCTGACAAAATACCATTACTCCAATCAATACCGGGGAACCACGTTAATAACACCCTAATTATTAATAAAGTTGAATAAAGTGATAAAGTTGTGCTCAGAACTCCTGTAATTTGACCTAGCATAATCGGAAATATATATAAGATATAATAACATTTACTTTTTATTGCCGCCTATTTCTGATAAGTATTCATTGCTAACAGCAAAAGTCTGAAAAAACTTTTCTGATAATGATAGCCAATATGATCTTCCATCTTTTTGCTTTCGTTTGATAATTAATTTTTTATTTATTAATTCTTTTATATGGTCATATGCTCCAGAACCTCTTAAAACTATTAGGTCTGATTGTAAAATTTTTTTCTTAATTGCTATTGTAGCAAGTGTTCTTAACTCTGAGGTCTTTAATTCAGATGGTAATAGATCCTCTACGAATTCATTTAGTGTTGATTTTAATTCAAGGCAATAAGCATTATTTGCTTCATTTAATTCAATCGCAGATTTTGAATTTGAATATTTTCTCTTTAACTCATTTAACGCTTCGATAATAGAATTAATATCAGAATTAGTAATTTCTGAAAGATTCTTTTTAGAAATAGGCCTTCCTTTAAGATACAAAACAGCTTCAACTCTCGTAACAAGGTCTAAATCTTTAGATTTATTAGTAATAAGATCAGAATGATTGATTTTTATTACCTAACTCATATCTAATTTACCTTAAATTTAATCTGATGCACCAAGGAATAATTTATATGTTTGATTTTTAGTCTCATCCCAATATTTGTATCCTAAAAATTCAACGAAGTTATCCCAATCCTTAATTTCAGATCTATCTATTAGTACTCCAATAACAATTTTACCAACATCGGATCCATGATTTCTATAGTGAAAGATACTGATGGTCCAATTTGATTTCATATTTTTTAGAAAATTTATAAGTGCTCCTGGTTTTTCTGGGAATTCAAATCTATATAACAATTCGACATGATTAGATTTACCTAATTCAGTAGATATTTTTGGTAATCGACCTCCTACCATATGTCTTATGTGATTTTTAGATAATTCATCATTACTTATATCCATAAAAGGATAATTAGAAGCTTCAAATTCATTTAATAGATTTTCTTTATCAATTACCCCATTAACTTCAATGCCAACAAAAATTTGAGCGTTAATAGAATTAGACATCCTATAACTAAATTCAGTTAAATTTCTATTTTTTAACAAACTACAGAAATTAATTAAACTTCCTGACTTCTCAGGTATCTCAACAGCTAACATTGCTTCTTTATACTCTCCAAGTGCAGCTCGTTCAGCAACAAACCTTAACCTTTCAAAATTCATATTTGCTCCACATGCAATAGCAACAATTTTTTTATTCCTATAATTAGATTCAAATATATCTTTTTTCATACCCGCAACAGATAGGGCTCCAGCAGGTTCTAAAATTGATCTGGTATCCTCGAAAACATCCTTTATTGCAGCGCATATTTCATCAGTATTTACAGTAATCATTTTATCGATATATCTTTTTCCAATTTCAAATGTTTTTTCTCCTACTTTTTTTACCGCTACACCATCTGCGAAAAGACCTACTGAAGATAATTCTATTATCTCAGAATTTTTTAAAGACTTTGTCATCGCATCAGAGTCTTCAGGCTCAACCCCAATAATTTTTACTTTTGGCCAAATCTTTTTTATATATATAGATATACCAGCAATCAAACCACCGCCTCCAACAGCTACATAAATTGCATCTGGTGGTTCATTTAGTTGTTGTTCAATTTCAATAGCTATAGTACCCTGACCGGCTATTACTTCAGGATCATCAAAAGGATGAATAAAACATAAATTATTTTTTTTACTTAATCGTATTGCTTCCTTGTATGTTTCATCATAATTATCTCCAAATAATATAACCTTAGCCCTTAAATTTTTTACAGCTTTTACTTTTACTAAAGGTGTAGTTATTGGCATTAATATAGTTGCATTACAGCCTAATCTCAAGGCACTTTGTGCTACACCTTGAGCGTGATTACCAGCACTAGATGTGATAACTCCATTTTCAAGCTGTGCTTTTGGTAGTTGTCTCATTTTATTGAATGCACCTCTTATTTTAAAAGAAAAAACATCTTGTAGATCTTCTCTTTTTAAGTAAATATTA
>QCTB01000042.1 GCA_003209055.1 Prochlorococcus sp. AG-670-O13 | reverse complement strand
AATCATTTCATCCATTCAGTATGAAAACTTCCTTCTTTATCCACTCTTTCATAAGTATGGGATCCAAAACAATCTCTCATAGCTTGAACTAAGTTTTGAGGAAGTCTGTTTGTTCTGTAACTATTTAAATAATCTAAAGTGCTCGATAAACAAGGCACTGGTATACCAGCTTTAGTTGAAGAAGAAACGACACTTGCTAAATTATTAATTCTTGTGGAAATTTCGTTATTGAACCAATCATCAAATATTAAATTTTTTAAGTTTGGATCTTTTTGATAAGCATCTTGAATTCTTCTTAATAATTTTGATCTTATAATGCAACCACCTTTCCATATTTGTGCAATTGATGGCATATTCAACTCATAACTGTAAACTGATGATGCTTCACTTAATATGTCCATCCCTTGTGCATAACTAGCAATGGTAGCAAGAACGACTGCATCAAACAAAGGTTTCATCCCATTGGAAATATTTCCTAAATCAAAATCCTGAATAGTTTCATTTGGGATAGTTTTTTCAATTTCACTACGTTGATCCTTAAGTGAACTCATAACCCTTGCATTTAAAGAGGCGTAAATAGTGGGAACTGAAACACCAAGTTCTAAGGCACTAACCACAGTCCATAATCCAGTACCTTTTTGGCCAGCTTTATCCAATATTTTTTCTACAACGTCTTCTCCTGTTGCTTCATCTTTAGTGTTCAAACATATCTCTGTTATTTCTACAAGATAAGATGCTAGTTCATCAGTATTATTCCAAAGCCCAAAAACCTCTGACATTTGTGATCCATTCATATTTTTTACTCTCTTCATAAGATCGTAAGCTTCTGCAAGTATTTGTTCGATACCATATTCAATACCATTATGAACAGTTTTAACAAAATGGCCTGACCCTCCAGGCCCCACATAAGCCACACAAGGGCCATCTTCTACTTTAGCGGCCATTTTAGTCAATAGACTTTCTATAGCGTCGTAAGAGGCTTTAGTGCCTCCTGGCATCATACTTGGACCTTCCAATGCTCCTTTAGCTCCTCCGGAAACGCCCATTCCTATATATCCAAAGCTTTTACTTTCAAGATTCTCAACCCTTCTTTCAGTATCCTTAAACTGAGAATTTCCACCATCAATTAATAAATCATCTTTCTCAAGAAATTCAGAAATATTGTCAATTACAGCATCCGTAGCAGATCCAGCCTTGACCATCATTAGTATTCTTCTTGGCCTCTCAAGCTTATTTACAAATTCTTGAAGTGTCTTAGCCCCTTCAATATTTTTCCCTAAACCTCTACCCTCCAAGAACTCTTCAGTTTTAGAATAGGTTCTATTATAAACAACACTAGAAAATCCATTTCTTTCTGCATTAAGAACTAAATTCTCCCCCATGACTCCAAGACCGATTAAACCAAAATGTGCCTTGGACATAAAAAATAAAAAACGCAATAAATATATATTGCATGCAAGTTATAGAAATTGCTTAAAAAAAATACTTATGTCAGCGAAGAATGATCAAACACAAAATCAGATGATTGTTCCATTGCTAATAGTGGCATTTTTAACAATGACAACAATTCCATTTCGTATATAAAATCCTAGTTCTGGCTTATCTGCTTCTTCTATTCTGTCTTTATTTACTATCACAACATTATCTCCAATTCTTGCATTCTTATCAAGAATTGCTCTTTTTATTGTTGAGCCTTCACCTACACCAAGAGGAGTACCTCCACCTTTTCTTAATTCAATCCTTTCCTCTGGAGATTCAAAGAAATCAGCTCCCATTACTAAGGTATCTTCTATAACAGAATCGCTTTCAATTCTGCTCCTTACACCTAAAACACAATGCAAAATACTACACGATTTCAAAATAGTTCCTTCACAAACAATTGAATCAGTAATTTGAGCATCTACAAGTTTAGATGGAGGAAGATATCTTGGCCTTGTATATATTGGAAATTTTTCATCATAAAAACTAAATGGAGGTTTGGGTTGTTGAGTTAATGCTAAATTTGATTCAAAAAAAGCTCCAATCGTTCCTATATCCTCCCAATAATCATCAAAGACATAACTCTTTAATGTATCTCCTCTACTCAATGCCTCAGGGATTATATCTTTACCAAAATCTGTATAATTAGGAAATTTATTTAAGAGATCAAAAAGTGTCTTTCTACTAAAAACATATATCCCCATCGAGGCAAGATATGGTTTCTCTAATGCTGAATCCTTAGTTAATCCAAACTTTGAGGTATCAACAGCCATTGATTTTAATTTTTCACCAGTAGGCTTCTCACTAAATTCTTTTATATTACCTAAATCATCAGTTCTCATAAGGCCAAAGCCTTCAGCCTGAGCTTCATCAACAGGTAACGCTGCTACTGTTAAATCAGCATTATTATCTCTATGGTGTTGAACAAATAAACTATAGTCCATCCTGTAAAGCTGATCACCTGACAATATTAAATATTCATCAACATCCCATTCTTGAAATAACCATTGATATTTTCTTACAGCATCAGCAGTACCTTCAAACCATTTTGGGCTATCAGGAGTCTGCTGTGCAGCTAGAACCTCGACAAATCCTTGACCAAAGGGCGCACTTAAATTATAAGTTCTTCCAATGTGCCTGTTAAGAGATGCACTATTGAACTGAGTCAATACGTACATTTTATTAATTCCAGAATTAATACAATTACTAATTGGAATATCAATCAAACGGTATTTTCCCGCTAAAGGGACAGCAGGTTTGGCCCTCATTTTTGTTAAGGGATAAAGCCTAGAACCTTTTCCTCCTCCGAGGATGATTGCCAACACACGCTTCATTCAAATAATGGAGGTATACTCAACTATTAAAATTAACTGATTACGTGCAAATATAAAAATGGGAATAGCCACTTTACAAAGGTATTTAGAAAAATCTAATGAAAAACTTAATATAAAGTCGGAAATTTTTAATTTTTTTGCTCATCATCTATCAACGAAAATAATTTTTCTACAATTTTTAATGATGCTTGCCTTTCCTCTCTTGACTGAGGACTTCTCAATTTGGTTACTGGTGTGTGAAGAATCTTATTAATAATTCCTTTAGTTAAAGCCTCTACAACTTTTCTTTCTCTAGCAGAAAAATCCGGCCCCATCCTACTTAATGCTTTTTGTAACTCTTCTTTTCTTATAAGCTCTAGATCAGATCTTAATTTATTAATAACTGGAACTGCTTCCAAACTTGCCCACCATTCCAAAAAAATAATTTTTTCATCTTTCACTAAAGATTCAGCCTCTTTTGCTATTTTTTGCCGAAATTCCTGATTCCTTGAAACAACTTCCTCCAAATCATCAACATCAAAAGACTCTATAAAATCATGATGTTTAACATCATTTGAAATATTTCTTGGTACACCTATATCAATGAATTTAAGTTTATTCTTTAAACTAATATTTTCAACTCTAGCTAAATCAATAAATGGTTTTTCAGAGGCAGTACTTGTGAAGACAAGAGAAGATAATGAAATATTTTCATCCAGCTCATTTAAATCCTTACAAAGGATATCAAGATCTGGGAAATCTCCTGCAAGATTTACTGCTCTATTAATATTTCTATTTAAAAGGGTGAGTTTCTCGCATCCTTTTGACTTTAAATGAGTAATCAAAAGTCTACTCATCCGTCCAGCACCAACAACAAGAACTCTTTCTGATTTCAAACTTACAAGCCCATCAATGCCATTTTCTTGTCCAATTTTTAATTGAGCAAGTTCTACAGCTGCTGAACTAATTGATACAGCTCCAGTTCCTAAATTTGTTTCAGATCTAACTTTCTTTCCGGCACTAACTGATTGACTTAATAACCTGTTAAGAATTGGACCAGTAGATTGATTCTCCTGGCCTAATCTCATCATCTTTTTAACTTGCGAAAGGATTTGACCTTCCCCCAAAACAAGGCTATCTAATCCAGCCGATACTTTCATTAAATGTAAAACAGCTTCTTCTTGTCTAAAATCAAAAAGATGAGGATTTAAATCTTCAAAGGCTATTCTAGAAAAATTCGCTAGAAATTCTTTAATAGATGAAATACCAATATTTTTGTCTTTTACAAGACCGTATATTTCTAACCTATTGCAAGTACTTAAAATAGAAACTTCTAAAATATCAGAATAGGCCAGAAGAGTTTTTAGTGATTCAGAAATCGATTGATCCGGAATACTTAACTTCTCACGCACTTCGACAGGTGCCGTGCGATGACTTAGTCCGACGACAACAATATGCATAAAATTAAATGAAAATATTAAAGGCTGATGCTTTTAGCGCCATCTTTCATATGTACCGTATTTGTGAATCTACAAGTACTATCCAATGTACTTATTACAAGGCTACTGGTTCTTGTACAATCTTTTTCAAATTTGACACCGTCAAATAACAATCCATCAGTAATTCCACTGCCTGCAAAAATAACATTTTCTCCTGATGCAAGTTCGTTGGCTTCATAGATTTTGTCAATATCAGTAATTCCCATTTCATTTAAACGTTTTATATTTCCTTCTTTTGTGTAATCAGCCCACTCAGAAGTTTGTGCAATTGCGGGATCGTATACTAACTGCCCTTGAAAATGCCCTCCCAAAGCTCTCATAGCAGCTGCAGATATTACACCTTCTGGGGCTGCACCAATACCCATTAAGCAATGAGTACCAGTCCCTGAGAATCCGCAGGCAATAGCAGCTTGAACATCACCATCAGAGATAGGTTGAATTTTAGCTCCACATTCTCTGATCTCTTTTATCAAATTTTTATGTCTTGCTCTATCCATAACAACAACGGTAAGTTCATCAATTGCTAAATCCAAGCAATTACTTAAAATCTTTAAGTTTTCAGTAGCTGAATTCCTTATATCTACCTTTCCTTTTGCAACTGGAGGAGCTGCTAGTTTATTCATATAAAAATCAGGCGCATTAAAAAGGCCTCCAGTGTCTGAAGCAGCTAATACTGCCATAGATCCTCTCTGATTGTTGGCACAAAGATTAGTACCCTCACAAGGGTCTACAGCAAAGTCAACACCAGGACCATTACCACTACCTACTTCTTCACCGATATATAACATTGGTGCCTCGTCTCGTTCACCTTCACCTATCACAATCTTTCCTTTCATTTCAATTTTGCCCATTCGCAATCGCATTGCTTCAACAGCAGCAGCGTCAGCTTCGTCTTTTTGGCCAAGACCAGTAAGTTTAGCTGATGCGATTGCAGCTTGCTCGACAACTTCGAGAATTTCCTGAATTAAAGTTTGATTCACAATTAAATTTAAAAAGATTTTCTAAGAGGTTTAAATATATTCTCACAAAAAATGACTTTTTTATAAGAATTTTTTTGCTAATTAGCTTTTTTTAACTCTTTGCAGCTGTTACTTTATCAGGCCGTGACTTTAAATTAGGAATAAGCAACCAAATATAGTATCTTTATTAAATATTTTAAAAATTAAATGCCCGAATCTAATTCTAAAACATCAGTTAGTGTTGATCGACCAATTCAAATAATTCCTTCAGTCTTACCAGCAGACTGGGCAAATATGGGAGCATGTGTTAAAGATCTTGAAGAGGCAGGCGTTGATCGCATTCAATTTGATGTCATGGATGGAAATTTTGTACCAAATCTTACATTTGGACCTGAAATGATTGCCGCTTGTAGGAAGTATTGCAATGTTCCTTTTGAGACTCAATTAATGGTTAGCCAATATAACTGTGAAACAATGCTTGAGGATTACGTAAAAGCCACAAAAGGTCCTAAAGGAGAACCTGGGGTTGTAATTGCTCATTCTGAAGCTAATATTCATCTACACAGGGTGCTTGGTAGAATAAGAGACCTTGGAGGTTCCCCATCAGTTGCATTAAATCCTCATACACCGTTTGAAATGATTGAGAATATCATGGATATGGTAGACCATGTCTTGGTTATGACAGTAAATCCAGGATTTGGAGGGCAAGCCTATATTCCTACAATGCTTAATAAAATCAGAAAAATTAGACAGTATGTAATTGAAAAAAATCTAAATGTAGATATTGAAGTTGATGGTGGAATAAAAGCTAATTGGACAATTTCGCAATGTGCAGAAGCTGGTGCTAACTGTTTCATCGCAGGGAGCGGAATGTTTGCTTACCCAACATTAAAAGAGGGTTGTGATGAATTAAGGTCAGTCGCTCTAGATGCTCAAAATGGGAAGGTGATTTCTGAGCCTTAAAAACTAGCAATTTAAATTAATTAAATATTCCAAATATCCATCCATAACTATGTAAACCTATCCCCCAAAAATTAACTCCGAGATAACATATAAGTACGACAAAAAAGCCAGTAGTAGCTAACAATGCAGGTCTTCTGCCTTGCCAACCTCTACTTATTCTCATATGCAAATAAGCAGCATAAAATAACCAAGATATAAAAGCCCAAGTCTCTTTAGGATCCCAACTCCACCATGTACCCCAAGCTTCATTAGCCCAAATAGCTCCTGTAATTAAGCCAAGAGTTAGGAGAACAAATCCTACTAATATAGATCGATAACTAAGAGTATCTAATTCTTCTGAATGAGAGAAGTTCATTGGCTCCACGACATTATTGATCGTGTACGAATTGGAAATTTTGAAACCTCCAATACCTGTAGAACTACTTCTAAGTTGAAGAGGTTGACTGTTATTTATAAAAAGCACAGAAGCCGAGAGTAAAGAGCCAATTATAAGGGCTGCATAGCTAAGCATTACAACACTTACATGCATAATTAACCAACTTGATCTTAGTGCTGGAACAAGATTAGATGATGATTTTAAATCATCGGGTAAAACAAAGCATGCAAAAGCTACAGTAAATAGCTCAATAGGAGTTGCTATTGCTGGGACTATAGGAGTCTGGTATTCTTTCTCAACTAATAATTGACCTAAAGATATCCCCCAAACTAAGAAATAAAGAGATTCGTATAAATAGAGAGAGACCTTTTTTTAGGGATTTAGTCGACTTTATATCAAGTGGTCCTGTGGTTGCGATG
>QCTB01000041.1 GCA_003209055.1 Prochlorococcus sp. AG-670-O13 | reverse complement strand
ATCTTCTTTGAATACAAATGTAAATCCATTTAAATTAATTTATGAGGGAGAGCTAGTTAAACAAGAATGAATTTAGATATTAGGTTTGACTTCCAAAGAAGAGAAAGAATTGGACTCATTGAAGCCATTTGGGGCGAGGACAAAAGTATCGATCAATTAATAAGAGTAACTGAAGAAGTTCTAAGTAAAAAAGAAGTTATTTTTATTACTCGAATTAACAAAGAAAAAGCTGTTCATTTATTAGATATATTCAATGATGCAAGATTCTATGAAGAAGCAAATTGCCTTATAATTGGGGAAAATATTCATAAATTTTCCACTAATAAAAAAGTAGCAATAATTTCAGGGGGCTCTAGTGATTTGGCTGTAACACTTGAAGCTAAATTATCTCTAGAATTATATGGAGTTAGGTGCCAATCTTTTATAGATGTTGGAGTAGCAGGTCTTCATCGTTTATTAAACCAGATAGAAGAAATTAACAAATATGATGTTCTTATAGTTTGTGCCGGAATGGAAGGAGCACTTGCAACTGTTATTGGAGGACTATTACCTCAACCTATCATTGCAGTACCAGTTTCTGTAGGCTATGGAGTTAGTAAGAATGGAGAAACTGCTTTAAATAGTATGTTATCAAGTTGTGCTCCTGGGATTGCAGTTATGAATATAGATAATGGATATGGAGCAGCAATGGCTGCATTAAGAATTATAAAAAGGATTTCTTAAAGTTAATTATTTTTTTTCGATTTCTAATAGATTTTCTATCCATAAATTGAGTTGTTTTGAAAGGATTCCTTCTTCGCGCATTTTTATGGCCTTAACAACAACTTCAGAATTTACCCATTCTGGAAATCTTCTTGGCATTTTATATTTTATTAGCAGTAATTATAATGTGATACAAATTTTTCTAAAAACAAGTTCAAAGTAACAAAATTAATTTATTTTGTTTGATTTGGTACCTAATCTAGATAATTCTGAAGAAGTATCTTCACTTTCAACATTTTTTAATCTCTCTATTAATTCTGTTAAATCTTTTTGAGCCAACTCACCATTTGGCTCCCATTTTAAAGATCTCGAGTTATGATTTGAATTTTCCATTATAGGTATTAGGTATTAAGAATATAAAATGAAAAAATTTAAATTAGGGTTATTGTTTCAAGCTTAAAGTTAAAAAAATATGAAGATTTTAAAATTTTATCTTTTAATTAATTATCCGCCTCCAACAATAGAGACAATTTCTAAAATATCTCCGTCTTTTAAAATTTTATTATCCCATTTCTTTGAGTTTATAATTAAGTTATTCACTTCAACAACTATAGTATTAGGCTTATATCCTAGAATTTCTAATGTGCTTGATAGTAAAGCTTCTTCACTTTTAAAAGCTAGATCTTTCTGCTCACCATTAACTTTAATTTTCATGGGATAATTCTTTTAAAATCATAATAGCTTCTTCTTTTGGATCGTCTGAATTTAAAAGACCAGTAACTAATGCAACTTTACTAATTCCATGATTTTTTAAGAAGGAGATATTTACTTTGTTAATACCTCCAATAGCAAACCAAGGGATTTTTATATCTTTGGTTAAAGCCTTAATCTTCTCTACCCCAAGAGGTTTTTTGTTCTTCTTTGTTGAGGTTTCAAAAACTGGCCCAACTCCAATGTAATCACATCCATTATTTATAGCATTACTAACATCGGTTGAATTGTTTGCAGAAACCCCAATAATTTTTGAGTTTCCTAATAATTTTCTTGCGGTTATTATGTCTATGTCTTTTTGCCCAAGATGAACACCATCTGCATTTGATGCCATTGCTATATCGATTCTGTCATTTACTAGAAATAAAGAATTATATTTTATGCATAGGGATTTAATTTCAATTGCTTGTTTCAGATGTTCTTTATCATCACCCTCTTTAAATCTGTGTTGAATAATTTTTACTCCTCCTAACAATATTTTTTCCATTACTTCTAGTAAGTTTTCTCTATTGTCTGTAATCGAATATAAATTGTTTTCACTAATTATTAATTCCGCTCTTTTACGACAACTGAAATTTAATAATTCAATTTCCAAAGTATAAATTTCATATCTAATATCTGAAGCTATTTTGGAGAGCTTATTATTTTGAACCCTAGAAAATTCTTCAATAACTCTTAGGGCTTCTTGAACCCTTGCTGCATTTGAACTTATTATTTTGGATGAAGTTTTTCTATTGATTTGATCAGCATGAGATAGTCCTTTGCATTGGTCTTCAACATGATTTCTTGATGTTTTATAAATTTCCAAATGATTTTTACCTAATATTTGCCTGAAGTTTTTTATTTTTATAACTAAATCTTCTTTGCCTAGTCCAAACCTGGCCCAGTCTTCTAAAACTCTTAAACCTTCTCTTGCTCGATCTAAATTAGCGTCAATTATTTGAAATATTCGGAAGTCTTCCTGTTGAGTTATGTTAAATTTATCCATCTTAAATTTTTAATTGATGTTATTGAGAATTTTTAAAGCATTTTCTCTATCTTTTTTAATTTGAATAGAGAGTTGCTCAATATTCTGAAACTTGATTTGAGATCTTAGCTTCTCAATAGGTTCTATTGACAATTGCAAACCATATAGATCGATATCTTTATTAATTAAATGGACTTCAACGGCGGATGGCAAGAGCGGATCAATAGTTGGTTGAGGACCAAGGTTCATAACAGAGGCAATTTTATTCGGCGAACTATTTATGTTAGCCCATGCTGCATAGACTCCTTCCCCAGGTAACAATTTTCTTCCATCTATTTCAAGATTTGCTGTAGGAAATCCTAGGCTCTTACCAAGACCTTTTCCTTCAACTACTTTCCCTTTAAAACTGTATGGCCTCTTAAGTATTTTAAAAGCATTCTTTAGTTCACTTTTTTGTAATAAATCTCTAATTCTGCTGCTGCTAATTCTTCCTTCTTTATCTTCTAATATTGAAATAATTTTTAGTTTAATATCCATATCTTTTATAGCTAGCTTCATCGTATTAATATCTCCACTTCTTTTAAATCCAAATCTGAAATTTGCCCCGACAGAAATACTTTTTGATTGTAATTGATCGATTAAGACATCTTTTATAAACCTCTCAGCACTTAATCTGGAGAGTTTCTTATCAAAGGGTATTAGAACCAATTGTTCAATACCAAGATCTTCTAAGATAGGAAGTTTTTCTTCTGGGAGATCAAGCCTAAGACGAGTTTCCCCATAAAGTATTTCTCTAGGATGTGGCCAAAAACTGGCGATTGTTGGGGTGTATTTATTTTCTTTCACAACACTTTCTATTAATTTTCTATGCCCCGCGTGTAGGCCATCAAAACTACCAATAGCTATTGAGGTAGGATTCTTAACTTCAGATGGCGATATTAAAGAGATCACAAGATAACGTGCAATTTTATGATTTAAATGGCAAATTTGAATAGATTATAGTTTATTCAAGCAAATGAATGTCTGACAAAATTGATTTTCAGTCGCTTTCATTCGGAATGCGGCGTATTGGATGGATACGCTTTTGGATTCAATCCATTTTAGGTGTTGTTGTAACAGCTGTTTTGCTTTTTTCAAATGTTGTAAATAATAGCGAAGGACAGCTGAGTTTGACTCCTGGACTAACACTAACGACAATATCTTTGATTTTACTAGTTTTTAGTCTGTGGCAAGGTTGGTTAATAGTTAGAACTGGTAGATCAATTGCTAGTAATGCAAGACCCTCCAGAGGGCAAACAAGCAAATTGATAAAGAGAGGCTTAATAAATGATTTATTAGGAATCTTATTTGGTTTAATAGGATATCAAGCACTTATGGGTGCACTTTTTATACAGGCATCCTCTCAAACAACTGGTCAACTTATTACGGCTTCATCTGATATTCCTATCACTGGTCTTGAAATTTTATCAGTATTGAGTAATACGCAGGTTATCGCCGCTCATTTCTTTGGACTTTGCTTTTCTTTATGGTTGTTAAGAAGGATTTATAAATGAAGTATTAATCTTTGGTAATTGGTCTAAACTACCCCTCCAAAATAAATCTGGTTCAACAGGTGTAAGAGAAATCTTATTTTCTTGAATTTGAGAAACATCACTTGGCCAATTCTTCGGACCATAACCTTTTGATTTCAAATCTAAAACAGCCTCCCCAGCTAACCAATAATAATCATCACCTCTAGGATCTTCCCTTTTGGAAAATTGGTTTTTATATTTTCTTATAGATAATCTGGTCCAAGATAATTCCTTTATTTTATTCTTCTCACATGGCGGTATATTTAGGTTCAAAAGAAGCGCCTTTGGCCAACTATCCTTTATTGCTTGCTCTGCTATATTCATTGCAATTTCACTAGCAAATTCAAAATTTTTCCATTTAAAACTAGCTACACTTATTGCCATAGATGGAACATTTTCCAAAGTGCCTTCCATCGCCGCAGCTACTGTTCCTGAACAAAAAATATCTGTTCCTAAATTTGGTCCATGATTCACTCCAGAAAGAACCAAATCAGGTTTTTTTACTAATAATTCCGATAGTGCTAATTTTACACAATCAGCAGGAGTGCCTGAACACCCCCAAGCTTTAATTCCTGGTTCAAATAATTCATTTGCGCTCTCTACTCTCAAGGGTGATTGTAATGTAAGACCATGACCTGTAGCTGATCTCTCTTGGTCAGGACATACTACAGTAACTTTATGCCCTTTATTTAATGCAGCTTTAGCTAGTGCTCTGATTCCCTCAGCAAAAACTCCATCATCATTACTTATTAAAATATTTAACGATTCCATTAATTAATTAATTCATTCTATTATGGACGATATTTAAGTAAGATGAAACTATACTTATTTTTACTATATCAGTGAGTCAAATTGAATCATTAAGTCAAATTGAGAGAAAACTAAATAACCTTTCTCTCCAAGCGAATGAAAATATAAAAAATTCTAACAGTGATTCTGAATTAGACGAATTAAGAGTCTCTTTACTAGGAAAGAAAGGAGAATTATCAATAATATTAAAAACTATGGGTAAATTATCCTCTGTTGATAGACCAATTGTTGGGCAGAAGGCAAACTTGTTAAAGTTAAACGTACAAAATTTAATTAATGAGAGAAAAAATCAACTTATTAGAGAAGCTATAAATAAACAGATAAAAGATGAAAAAATTGATGTGACAATTCCCTCTACAGGAACTCTTCCGGGTAATAAACATCCTCTAATTTCAACCCAAGATGAGATCATAGATATTTTTTGTGGATTGGGCTATTCAGTTGAAAATGGCCCTGAAATAGAAAGTGATTTTTATAATTTTGAGTCACTTAATATCCCAAAGAATCATCCCGCAAGAGATATGCAAGATACTTTTTATCTAGATGAAAACCGTCTCTTGAGAACACACACCTCACCTGTCCAAATAAGATATCTAGAAAACAATCCTCCTCCTGTAAGAATTATTGCCCCCGGAAGAGTTTATAGGAGAGATGCTGTAGATGCTACCCACTCCCCTGTTTTTAATCAAGTAGAAGTTTTATGTATAGATCAAGATATTAATTTTAGTCATCTTAGAGGAACTGTACTTACTTTTTTGAAAACCTTTTTTGGTGATATCCCGGTTAGATTTAGAGCAAGTTATTTCCCTTTTACTGAACCTTCAGCAGAAGTAGATGTTCAATGGAAAGGTAAATGGCTTGAAGTAATGGGTTGCGGAATGGTAGATCCAAAGGTTTTGGAAAATTTAGGAATTGATTCCGAGAAATGGACTGGATTCGCTGCCGGTTTAGGCGTAGAAAGGTTTTGTATGGTAAGACATCAGATTGATGATATAAGAAGGTTCTATACAAATGATCTGAGATTCTTAGAACAGTTTTAATTTAATTAGGATTTTAAATTAGGTTTCTTTATCAATTTAGTTTAAAATATAGGTAGTTTTAAATTTATTGATTGGTACGTAAAGCTGGGCTAATCGTCAATGATGGTAAAGAATTAGCTGTTCAAACTGCAATTTCTGTTCAAAAAAAATTGGAAAAATCCAATTACGAAGTTGTCAGAGTAAGTAGTTCTGGAGGGATGGTTGGTTTTGCCAATCCTGATCAACACGTTCGTCCTTTAGGATATTCAAATTGTGTGCCAGAAGGTTTCGATTCTTCTATGGAGTTTGCGATTGTTCTCGGTGGAGATGGAACAGTACTTTCTGCAGCGCGACAGACAGCTCCTGCAAAGATTCCAATCCTTACAATAAATACTGGTCATCTAGGATTTCTTGCTGAAGCATATCTTTCTAATTTAGAGGAGGCAATCGATAAATTAATTACAGGTAATTGGGATATAGAAGAAAGAAAAAGCTTAATAATTAGTGTAATGAGAAATGAGCAAAGAAGATGGGAATCTCTTTGCCTGAATGAGATGGCCCTTCATAGAGAACCATTAACAAGTATGTGTCACTTTGAGATCTCAATAGGAAGACATGCCCCAGTAGATATATCTGCTGATGGGGTAATCCTCTCTACTCCAACTGGCTCAACTGCATATTCTTTAAGTGCTGGGGGTCCTGTAATCACACCCGATTGCCCAGTAGTACAACTAACACCAATTGCTCCTCATTCATTAGCTTCAAGGGCTTTGGTTTTTAATGATTCGGAACCAGTTACTGTTTTCCCTGCAACTCCTGAAAGGTTAGTTATGGTTGTCGATGGAAATGCAGGTTGTTATGTTTGGCCTGAAGATAGGGTTCTTATTAGAAAAAGTAAACATTCGGTTAAGTTTATTAGGCTTGAAGACCATGAGTTTTTCCAGGTTTTAAGAAATAAGTTAGGCTGGGGCTTGCCTCATGTGGGCAAACCTATTAAGTAATCTTTAATTTAGTTTTCGACCTTTTATCAAAAATACTGGATTATTAGGTTCTAATCTTATTCCCTCAGAAATACTTATACTTTTATAAATTTGTATTAGATTCACATTTACTGCAAAATTATTTTCTTTTAAGGCCTCTTTTAAATCTTTAATGGTTTGAATATCAATTAAAGGAATAACAAAAATATCTCCATAATTCATATATTTAGAAAATTCATTAATAATTCTAAGCTTAGTATTTTTATCACAGCCACCAATAATTATTCTCCTAGCGTTCTGAAGAGAATTAACATTACTAGAATTA
>QCTB01000040.1 GCA_003209055.1 Prochlorococcus sp. AG-670-O13 | reverse complement strand
ACAGAAGATGTTTATTGTTCTCAAGAGCTTCCTTTGCTAATTTAAATCTTGATTCAGGAGACGTAGCAATTATGATACCGTCGATATCTTTAGATTTAACTAATTTGCCCCAATCATGGTAAAAATTTAAACCAGTTTCTTTCTCTAATATTGGTCCTTTTTCTTTTTTATAGTGATAAATTGCAGTTGGAATTAAGTAGTCTGAATCTTTTAAGGCTTCCAAATGAATTTTTTTCCCAAATCCTAATCCAGCAATTGCTATCCTTAACTTCTTAGTAATTTTACTATTGTGCATTAATTTATTATTTCGTAGCAACTTTTTTCAATAACAACATCAATAAGCTCATCATCATTTGAATTTTGCCACTTTGAACCAAACTGTGGGATCCCGTTAATGGAAGTATCTTTAAATGTTTTGTCTGTACAATTAATTCGCATGACATAAAGAGATAACTGCCCTTTATCGCTTGAACCTTTTGGATTTTTAAAGAACTTTGTTAAAACTGTTATTTCTTCTGCATTTATTTTCTTAATACTGCCCATATCAATCCATTCTTTACCATTTTTATTTTCTTTTAAAAGTTGCCAATCTACGTTCCCCAATCCGTATGCAAATTCGGAGTTATTTAAAGTTAGTATTAAAAATGCAAAACATAAATAAATAAAATTAAAAATAATTTTCATCTTTTTAATTTGCATCAACGAGCTCTTTTACACCATGGATTTTTAGAATTTTTGTAAGACTGTTTTTAAGCTCCTTCCTATTAACGATTACATCAACGAAACCATGCTCTAAAAGATATTCTGCTGTTTGAAAATTATCAGGTAATTTTTCTCTTAAAGTTTGTTCTATTACTCTTCGACCTGCAAAACCAATAAGTGCTTTTGGCTCTGCCAATATTAGATCTCCTAACATTGCAAAACTTGCAGTAACTCCTCCAGTAGTTGGATGAGTTAATAATGGCATATAAAGAAGATTTTTTGCTCTATGTTTTTTTAGTGCTCCCGAAATTTTTGCCATTTGCATTAAGCTCAACATTCCTTCTTGCATTCTTGCTCCCCCAGAGGCACAAACAATCAATATTGGATAGTTTTCAATTGTTGCTTTTTCAATAATCCTTGTAATTTTTTCTCCTACGACAGAACCCATTGATCCTCCCATAAATCTAAAATCCATTACGGCTAAGGCCAAAGGCATTGAATTAATAGAACATAAACCTGTGATTACTCCATCCTTGAG
Organism: Prochlorococcus sp. AG-670-O13; assembly: GCA_003209055.1. Classification (GTDB taxonomy): domain Bacteria; phylum Cyanobacteriota; class Cyanobacteriia; order PCC-6307; family Cyanobiaceae; genus Prochlorococcus_A. Next base: position 6,517 of record QCTB01000040.1, on the reverse strand, counting down.
CCCAGTACCCTCTTGACTCTCTTTTATTCGATCCGAATAAGACCTCCTATCTTTAAATTTCAAGGGATCAGTAGGACTTAATAATCCATCAAACTCTTTAAATGAATCTTTATCAGCGATTATCCTTATTCTCTCATCACTGTTAATTCTATTGTGATGTCCACAATTGCTACATACATTAAAATTAGAAACCAAATCTTTTCTGTAAGCAACTTGCCCGCATTCTGAACATTTTACCCACAGACCATCACTTTCCTCTGTATCTTGAGAAACCTTCCCAACAAATTGATCCTTTCTCCTTGCAGCAAACCAGTCAATTAAAGACACATTATTCTCTGTTTTTTTCTATTTAAGTCTAAATATGGCCCTTTTATCAAGAAAGATATATAAAATTTGAAATTCCTTTTTATCCATAATATATATTTTTTCGTAAAAATTAACTTAAATAACTTAAGGCTTCAAAAATTTATTTTGTTTTAAAGGCTGATCAAATTGTTTTTAAAACTATCAATTAATGTTTTTTTCTTCAATCATCTTGTGGATGATTGGAGTGAGGATCAATTCCATTGCAAAACCCATTTTCCCTCCATTAACAACGATACTTGTTGGACTGGACATGAACGAATCATGAATCATTCCTAAAAGGTATTGAAAATCAATTCCCCATTTTTCTCTTGCTCCTTTTCTGAAATGTATTATTACAAAACTTTCATCCGGTGTAGGAATATTTCTGCATATAAAAGGATTCGAGGTATCAATAGTTGGGATTCTCTGGAAATTTATATCCGTTTTACTAAATTGTGGGCATATATGATTTATATAATCTGGCATTCTTCTCAAAATAGTGTCAACTATAGTTTCAGCTGAATAACCTCTTTCAGCATTATCTCTATGGATTTTTTGTATCCACTCTAAGTTTGTAATCGGTACAACACCAACAAGCAAGTCTGCATAGGAAGAAACATTATATCCTTCTCCCTCGACACCACCATGTAAGCCTTCGTAGAAAAGAACATCTGTTCCGTCAGGGATATCTTCCCATGGGGTGAATTGGCCTGGTTCTAACGCTGTTCCAAGTCTTGCATTATGTTCCTGTGCTTCTTCAGGGCTATGGAGATAATATCTTTTTTTCCCACCACCTGTTTCACCATAAATTTTGAAAAGTTCTTCTAACTTGTCAAAAAGATTTGCCTCAGGACCGAAGTGAGAGAAATTTTCTCCTTTAGAGAGTGCTTCAGCCATAGCTTTTTTCATAGGCATTCTTTCAAATCTGTGATAACTATCTCCTTCCACGACAGCTGGAACTATATCTTCTCTTGCAAAAATATGCTCAAATGCTCTTTTTACTGTACTTGTTCCTGCTCCTGATGATCCTGTTACAGCAACTACTGGATGACGTTTAGACATTTTATTAAATCAATATTTAATGATTCTGACAGGTCATATGCCAACTTTTTGATCTATTTAAAAATATTTTTTAATTTATTAATTTTTTATTCAAATTTCTTGAATAATTTTTTCTCCAATTTCACTACAAGAAAGAATTTGGCAATTACCATTGTCTAAGTCTGATGTTCTATATCCTTTGGACAAAACATTATCAATAGCTTTTTCTATATCATCAGCTGCTTCTACCTCATTTAGACCAATTTTAAGCATCATTGAAGCTGATAAAGCCATAGCTATAGGATTAGCTATATTTTTACCAGCTATATCAGGAGCAGAACCATGAACTGGTTCAAAGACGCCAGGCCCTGAATTACTTAAAGATGCCGATGGGAGCATTCCAATTGAGCCAGTTATCATGGCGGCTAAGTCACTTAAAATATCACCGAACAAATTGCTAGTTAGAATAACATCAAATTGGCTTGGATTCTTTACAAGTTGCATGGCGGCGTTATCAACATACATATTACTTAAATTTAAATTTTTATCTCTTGAAGTAACTTCTAATACCGTATCTCTCCACAATTGACTTACTTCAAGTACGTTTGATTTATCTACGGAACATATTTTTTTACTTCTTTGATTTGCTATTTTAATTGCTACTTCTGTTATTCTCTCTATTTCGTTTGTGTCATATACCATTGTATTGAAACCTTTTTTAACTTTAGTATTAGTAATTTGTCCTCTTGGTTGTCCAAAATATATTCCTCCTATCAATTCTCTTACTACAATTAGATCCACATTTTCAATGATTTCTTTTTTTAAAGAACTTGAATCAAGAAGAGCTTTCCTTATTTTTACTGGTCTTATATTAGCGAATAGATTTAATTCAGATCTTAATTTAAGCAAACCACTTTCTGGTCGTAATTCTCTTTGTAAAGTATCGTATTTTACATCACCTACACAAGCCAATAGTACTGCATCAGAAGCTTTACACTGTTCTAATGTTGATTTAGGGGCAGGATCATTATGCTTTTCATAAGCTATTCCACCAAAATATTCTTCTTTAATCTCAATATCAAAAGAATACTTTTGAGATAATTTTTTTAATATGTTTATTGAAATTTTTGATATCTCTGGACCTATACCATCTCCAGAAAGTACGACAACTTTATATCTATTCATTTAGTTTTTAGTTTAGTAAAAGAATAATTTATTTCTTGTCTAATTGTCTAAGCTTTTTTGCTAATTCAGGCAATTTTTTAAAAATACTCGAACTTCTTAGCCAGGATTTATTTTTCATAGCTGGGAAACCGCTAACAACCTCGCCATCTTTAATATCACAATGGATCCCACATTTTGAACTAGCAATAACATTATTCCCAACTTTAACTCTGTTATTTACACCTACTTGCCCAGCTAGTATTACTCCATCTCCAATTACAGCTCCTCCTGCTATGCCAACTTGAGCAGCAAATGCGCAATTCTTTCCAATTTTAACGCCATGTCCTATTTGAACTAAGTTGTCTATTTTTGTTCCTACATCAATAAATGTATTCCCTACGGATGGTCTATCAATACAACAGTTTGTCCCAATTTCTACAAAGCTCTTTATTATTACAGATCCTTTTTGAGGCATCTTAATCCATTTCCCATCTTGAGGAATAAAACCAAAACCTTCCGAACCTATAACAGTGTTGGAATTTATTATGCAATTATTTTCAATGCTTGTATTTTCATAAATTACACAATTTGGATGAATTATATTGTCATTACCTAATCTCACATTCCCTAAGATAGTTGTACCAGGTAAAATTCTATTATTGTCACCTATTATTGCATTCTCGCCAATATAAACATTAGGTCCCAAATAACAGTTTTCTCCTACTTTTGCAGATTTTTTTATAACAGCTGACTCATCTATACCTGGATTGTAATTAATTTGTTCATAAAGATAATTTAATACTTCTGCAAATGCAATTCTAGGATTTCCTACTACGATGTTTGAAATATTTTGTGATTCTAGTAAACCTAATATTTCACTATTATTAGATGTAATAATTGCAGAAGCAGAAGTTTTTCCTAAATTATCTTTCAATGTATTGTTTTCTTCTAAAAAGGAGATTTGATTTTTTGACGCAATATCTAATGAAGCAGCATTATCTATATTAATATTTTCGTATATATTTGCTTTGATAAATTTTGAATCTCCACTCTTTATAAGATCAACTAAATTACTTAATAACATTTTTTATTTTTTTAGGTAAGAGCGAGAACATCCCTATGAACTACAATCATTGATGAATTAATGGTTTCTTTTTTATTTAAAATCCTTTTTAGAGAATCACTACTCATTGATGTTATACCTTTTGCAACTTCTTTCTTATTAGTATTTACAATTCTAACAGCCTGATTAATAGTAAAATTTCCCTGAACCTCTTTAACCCCTACGACTAGTAGAGATGCACCTTTTTTCTCAATAGCTAAACATGCGCCTTCATCCAATGTTATTTCTCCAACTGTTTTAATCGCGTGAGATAACCAACTTTTTTTATTACCTACTGGTTTATCTACAGGATGGAATATTGTACCTATTTTTTTACCATTGAAAATATTAATTAAATTTTTTTCATTTCTGCCATCAGCTAATTGAACTTCTACTCCTCCTTTAGTAGCGATTTCAGCAGCAATTAATTTTGTTGCAATACCACCTGTGCCCCATTCGTTATTATAGTTTTTGATGTTTTTATCCTTAATAATCTTTAATTGATTAATATTAACCTCTCTTATTGGATGAGCATCTTTATTACTTCTTGGATCTTTAGAATATAAATTTTCTATATCAGTTAGTAAAACTAACTTATTTGCATTTATTGCTAAAGCAACTAAAGCAGAAAGAGTATCGTTGTCTCCATATTTAAGCTCTTCATTAGAAATAGAATCATTTTCGTTGACTATTGGGATAACATTCAAATCTATTAAATGTTTAAATGTTTTGGAAGCATTATTGAAGGATTCACGAGAATCAAAATCAGTTTTTGTTATTAGTATTTGAGCTATATTATGACCTAGCTTTTTCAAGGTCTTATCATATAAAGTCATCAAATTTACTTGTCCAACTGCAGCCACCGCTTGCAGAGTACTAAGTTCTTTTGGCCTTCTATTCAAATTTAATTTCTTACATCCTAATCCAACTGCACCACTTGTTACAAGAACAACTTTATTACCTTTTAAAATAAAACTTGTTAAAGATTTACATAAATTTTCTATTACTTGTTCTGTAGATTTATCCTCAGTTCCTCTAAGAATACTAGTACCGATTTTTACGACCCATGTTTTCATTTTATAAAAATAGAAATCAATTTTTCTATCATTAATGTTAAATTCAATTTTAGAGGTAATCCATTTCTGCTTAATCGTTTAACTAAGATTGTCTGAATATTACATCTATTTCCTACAATAATATCTGTAAAAATCCTATCCCCAATTATTGCAATATTTTTTGGGTCCTCATTCATTTCTGAAATCACATTTAAAGTAATTTTTTTTCTTGGCTTTAGTGCGTTTGATTTGTATCTAATATCTAATTCTTGGGCAATATTTCTAATGCGTTCATTAGAGGGGTTATTACTAATTAAATATAAAGAAAAAAACTTTTTAGATTCCTTAATCCAATTCTTTACATTTGTTGGAATTATATTCGATTGCCTACTTAATAATGTTCCATCAACATCTATCAATAAGCTTTTTATTCCTTCATTTTGTAGTTTTAAATGAGATATTTCATATATGGGTAGTTTAGAATCCCAATTGACTTTTACAAGAGAACTCATTCTTTTACAAACTACTCTTTTCCAACTCAGATTCAATTAAAGGTTGAACTTTATCAAACTCATCATCCTCTATTAATAAGGCCCCCTGATCGATAAGTTTACCAACAATAAAAAAAGGATCTAGAGGAATATATAATCCATATTCTTGTTCTAATAAATTAAAACTTACAAGTAATTCGTATGTTTCACTTTCTTCATCTATGTTGTCTTCTTCTAATTCATCATAAATCGGCTCTTCGAGTTCCCCAGATACAGTTAATGTAACTGCCGATCTTATAAGTTTTAGATCATGTTCTTGAAGAACTGCATCAGCATTTTTTAAGACTTGTTCATTTTTCTCAATTTTTTCAATTAACTCTGGCTCCTCTTTCTCATTGATTTTAAATAGGCTTACTGGTGTATCAACGGGCGTTAATAATGCATATTCTTTTTCTTCAACCTTTACTATTTGTTCGAGATAACAAAATAGTTCATTTCCATTTGAATCATTTAAAATAAGTGTCTGAGCTCCAAAATTATCTTGAGGATTATTCATTTTTGATTTAACTTATACAAATTCATTTTAATATTATATTATTTATTATCCCACTAATTCTTTTAACTCAGGACCTTCCTTAATCCATTGTTCAAGAATTACTTTGGCAGATAAGCTATCAATAAGTCCAGATTTATCTTTTTTTACCCCAAATCTATTTGTCGACTCCCATGTTGAGCTATGTTCATTAACAAAGGAATAAGGAAGTCTTAATTCTTTAATAAGAAATTTCCCATAGGTTTCGCAGTCAAAAGCCTGTGATGTCATCTCCCCCTCATCATCGAGGGGTAAGCCAACAATAAAACCAGTTATATTATGATTTTTAATATGATTTCTAATAGTTTTTAACTCAGCATTATTTTTTTCTCTCTTTACTGCAGGAAGAATATTTACAGTAATAAATAGTGAATCACAATAGGCTAATCCTATTCTTTTAGTCCCAACATCTAAACTTAATATTGACTTAGATTTGGGTTTTAAATATTTCACTTTGATTTCAAAGGGAATGGTGATGGGTAAGCATCACCTTGTGGGTTTAATTTATCAAAAATAGATTCTAATGATTGGTTTATTTTATTAATCTGCCTAGATTCATTCCTAACGATCGTATTTCTAACAAGGATAACTTCTTGGAATATATCCGTAAAATCAGAATTCTCTAGATATGAATTTAATTCGGTATTCTCTTCATAAGTCTTTATTAGTGAATAAGGAGATTTATCAAAAAAATTATTTAGAATATCCCTTAAAATAGGATTTAATC
>QCTB01000039.1 GCA_003209055.1 Prochlorococcus sp. AG-670-O13 | reverse complement strand
CTGAATTCTGTACCGCTCAGCTTCATGACTTGGTAGTCTTTCTCTTTTGCTTCTTCAGCAGTTATGTAACCTTTTTCTATTGTGTAAACCAAATTTTTTGAAGGTACAGTTTGCATCATTAACTCTTCTGCGCATTTATTCGCAAAATTCTGTGCATCATAAGGTCCATAAAAATCTTCACCAGTGGATGATGATTTACATCCTGCCATGTCCCTACCAATTATAAAGTGAGTACATCCATAATTCCTTCTAATGATCATGTGTTGAAGGGCTTCTCTTGGTCCTGCCATGTGCATTGAGTATGGCAAAAAGGCCCATTTTATATTCTTATTAGAAATTTCTTCTTCTAATTTTTTATATGTTAAATATCGGACTTTTCCCGGAATGTCGTCCTGCTGAGTTGGTCCACAGGTTGGATGAACCAAAACTACTGAATTTGATGAAACATTATCCGATTGTAGTGCATTAGTAAATAGTTCGTAATGAGCTCTGTGAATTGGATTTCTGCATTGAAAAGCAACTACATCATGATTAGCAGGTAATAAATCTCTTACTTCTTTTGGGGTTTTACATGGGAAATCTCTATTTGGGAGCTCTAAACCATAAATTTTACCTCCTATGTAGTATCTACCTCTTTCATTGAAAATCATCTTTACTGCAGGATGATCTAAGGAATTGGTGCCGTAACAAAATTCTGCTTCTGAGGATTTATCTGGTTCCCATTTTGAACTTACTTCTAAAATTGCTAATTTTTGTTTTTTATAAGTTAGTAATATTACTTCGCCGACCTTGATTTGCGCATTATTAGTATCAAATACAATTGGCAAACCAAAAAGTAAACCCTTTGTATCTCTGTGATTTTTAATTACCGAATCGTATTCTTTTTTATCCATAAATCCTTCCAGAGGAGAAAATCCTCCAACCATTAAAAGCTCTGCATCACATGCATTTCTATCGCTACATTCATGCTCATAAGAGACTTTAGAAAGAAACTTTGATTTAATTTCTTCATCCTCAATAATTAATTCTTTTAGTTCTCCTCCATAAGCAGGGATGAGACCTTGTGAATCTCTTTTAGATTCTTTTTTAAAGTTCATTTTTATTTTTTTTGATAAAACAAATTTAGACAAAAAAAGAGGGTTTAAACCCTCTTTTTTTTATCATTTTTTAAGATTAAGCTTTTCTTCCGTAAAGCTCACCAATTATTTTTACATCTAATGGTTCTTTTGAACCCATATCTGTATCAGAGGGTTGAATAGCTACAAATGTCCCTGCAAACTCATCTGTATCAGAATCTACATTTTCAATTGATAGTGTTACGACTCCAGTACCATTAACATCAACTTTGATATTTTCTTTAGCGAGTTCCTCATCATCTCCACCTAATGCAACTAAACCTTGAGCGTATTCAACTCCAGTATTTTTAGCTCTTGCTTTAGGGTCTAAAAAATCACCTGTTCTATAATTAGGTGTGAATGTTGCTCCACTAACTTCTGTGCCGGGTTCGATTGAGGATGGTAGATCAGCTGTTAAATCTTTCGCAGAGAATGCAAATGGCACCTCTAAACCTCCAGGAGTTAAAACCGTAATTAATTGAAAATCGATACCACCTTTTTCAGTAAATGTTCCGGAGTCTATATCTCCATATACCTCAGTAACTGTGGTGTTATTCCTAGGACTAATAATTTTTGTTGCAACGAATTCTGCTTCTTTACGTTTAGAACCAGGAACTTTTACGTAAACTTCTGTTGGATGCATGCATATTCCTTTTAGGGAGTCTCCATTTCCTAAAGATATTGATCCAACTAGGGATGAATCTAATGAAGGACAATCATTAGCTTTTCCTGTGTTTACAACATCAGTAAATTGAGCATTTCCCCTCTCTGAGAATGCATATGTTTTATCTGGGACGAAAGCAAAAGTTAAACAAAGTGAAATAACAAAAGCTAAGAAAGAACGAATTCTCATAATAAAATTTCAATAAAGTTCTGTGACTGCTGGTAAAGGTTTACCTTAAAATGTTCAGTAGGGATACTACAAGGTAAAGAATCATAAAAGTTGGTTTTTTTGATCCTCGAAACAACCCGTAGCTTTTTTAATTTTATAAAAACTTGAGTTATCTTAGAATATTAAGACTAGTATTATTGACTTAGATTACAAAAAAATACAAATATAATATTTATGGATTAATTATTTGTTGAAATAATTTGATTTATTAAATTATTAGCCAATTCAATTTTTGATGTTTTTTCTATATGATTTTCCATATTCCTTTTATCAAAAAGCCAACCTTCATTTTTAGCTAATGGACCAAAGCCTTGATTTTCTATATCTATAGGATTTGCAAAAAGTAAATCACAACCTTTAAGCATAATCTTTTCTTTAATAGTTTCTCTTACACTTTTAATAGAACCTGAAAATGCACAAAATCCAACAAAAATTTGATTTTCTTTTTTTAATTTACTAATCTTTTTTAAGATATCTGGAACGAATTCGATATTGTTATTAAAAAAGTCCTCAAATCTACTTTTAGGAATTTTTTTTGAGGTATCACCTGAAATTTTGAAATCTGCCACTGCGGCATTCATAATCAGATAATCACACTTCGAAATTTCTTTTTCAATTGCCTCAATTAAATCAATACTATTTTCTATCTCAACGTTTTTAATACCTTCAAGGATATTCAGCTTATTTTTTAAAGGACCATGGATAAATTTGACTTTTGCACCTCTAAATCTTGCTACTTGAGCAAGCATTAATCCCATAGTTCCTGAACTATTGTTAGTTATTTTTCTAGCGGCATCAATTTTTTCGGAAGTACAACCTCCTGTAATTAAAAACTCTTTATTTAATAAGTCTCTGTAAAAGGGCTTTTTATTTTGTATCATTACAAATTTTAGGGCTAACTGAATTAAATCATTTGGTGCTATCTTCCCAACTCCAATTTCATCGCAAGCTAAGATCCCTTCACTAGGGTTAAGTAGTAAAACATTAGGATAATCTTGTAAAAATCTATAATTTTTTTGAACAGCTTGATTAATCCACATCTGGGAATTCATTGCAGGAGCAACAATAATAGGTTTATTATTTGCAATTAAAATACTGGATATTAATCCATCTGCATTACCAGTAACCCATTTAGAAAGAGTTGTTGCAGTTAAAGGAGCTATCAATAAAACATCAGCCCAATCACATAAATCAATATGCAATGGTCTAGATTTAAGATATGACCATTGATTCTTGTCTAATATACAAGCATTCCTACTTAAGATTGACAGTGAAAGTGGCTGAATTAATTTTTCAGCATTTTCAGAAACAACGCACTTTATATCATAATTATCCTTAACTAATTGACTTACAAGTAGGGGAATTCTTACTGCAGCAATACTTCCAGTTATTAAAACTAGAACTTTGATTTTTAATTCTCTGGAGTTAGTTTTCATCAAATGGTTCCTGATCGAGAAGATGAATATAATCAGAAGTTAATTCAGGCCGATTTATTGCTAATGCCCTAAGCAAATGCCAATCTTTTAATCCATCAAATGGTGAATCATAATTTTCATCTTCTAATCTTTTAGCAAGCTCAGAAGTCATTTCTTCATTGAAGGAATTTACTAGTTCTTCACTTATTTTGTAATGGTTTGTAGATTTCAAATTAAATTCTTGTCAATATATTTTTAATAATATAACCTCAAGTAATTCATATTCATTAGAATATTAATTACTCTCAAAATTTTCAAATCTCCTTAAGAAAAAAAATTCTTTAAAATAAGCTTACAAGAAATTAGTTATGTCACAAACAAAAAAAGAGCAAGTAGTAAGCCATTTGCGTTATTTAAGACAGGAATTAAGAGAAATGCATTTAGGAATTCAAGATGATGGATTATTTCCTGAACCAGGAGAATTAAGAGGTGTTCTAGCACAAATGGAGGCTTTGCTTGAGTTGATTGAAGGAAATCCTAAAGTTAAATCAAATTCTGAATAGATTTAATTTTCATTTATGATTAAAAATGGTTTTCAAACCCCAAAAGACTAAATTTCAACTTTTAGTTGTTAATAATCTTGAAAATTTAAGCCAATGGGCCTTAAATCCGTGGCGTAGATATTCTTTAGCTTTAACTGTTGCTTTGACTGGTTACTTTTTTGGAAGTTCATTAGGAATGATAAGTGCAGTTGTTGAATTGATTGATCCTGTAGGTGCTTTTTTATCAGTTTTTTTTATAGAAATTTTGATTCAATTTAGACGAAGATTACGGATTGATAATAGAAAAAAAGTGTTAGTTTTGTTAATAGACTCTTTAAGATTAGGTTTGTTTTACGGTTTTTTCACCGAAAGTCTTAAACTGCTTTAAATTTATTATTCGTATTTACTTAGTAGATAAAGTAAAGCCATTCTTATAGGAATACCATTAGAAACTTGATTATTGATTAAGCAATTTGGATATTCATCAACTATCCTGCTACTAATTTCAACACCTCTATTAATAGGCCCTGGATGAAGTATAGGAATATTTTTATCATTCTTAGATAATTTTTCTGGCGTCAAACAATATTTTTCACTATAAGATTTGATACTACTTAATACATTTTCCATCATTCTTTCTTTTTGTAATCTTAAAACAATTACCGCATCAGCATACTTAATTGATTCATCTAATGACCTTGAAATAGTAATTGAACCTCTTGAAGAAATTGGATCTCTCAACTGATTTGGAGGAGAACTGCTTACAAAAGTAGTAAATTCTTCAGGTATTAGTGTTGTTGGACCACACAAAATTATATTTGCACCAAAAGCAGTCAATGCCCAAAGATTTGATCTTGCAACTCTTGAATGAATTACATCCCCAACTATTAAAATATTTTTAGAATTTAATATCTCTGGTTTAAATGATTTTGGAGAAAAGAATTTTATTAAGGTGTAAAGATCTAGTAATCCTTGACTGGGATGGCTATGCAAACCATCACCAGCATTAAGTACAGAAGTTTTTGCATTGGAGGAATCTAGCTTTTTGGAAATTTCTAAAGGGACATGACTCGATGAATGTCTAATGATTAAAATATCGGAACCCATCGCAGCATATGTCAGTGCAGTATCTATTAGAGTTTCTCCTTTACTTAAAGAACTTGAAGAAGGAGAAAAGCTTTGCACGTCAGCAGAAAGTCTTTTGGCTGCAAGCTCAAAGCTATTGCGAGTTCTAGTACTAGCCTCAAAAAATATAGATGTTATTAAATTTCCTTGTAAAGCAGGTATTTTTTTTGTACCAGCATTATTAAGAGATTTAAATCTTTCAGTTAACTCAAAAACTGATTTATAGTCATCTATCGAGAAATTTGAAAGTGTGAGGATATGTTTGTGTGGCCAATTTCCCATTATGCTTTTTCTGAAAAATTATTAATTGAATTTTTTAAGTTAGGATTTCTATCTCCTTTTGCTCTTTTACTTATACTTCTACTCCTCTTAAGATACCAACGCCATTTTATATTTTTTGCTTTAGATATGCCAATTCTTGTTGTTTGAATTAAATCTTTTTCTTGTAAATATGACTCTCCTTTGCTGACCGATAAAAATTTATTGTCAAGAATATTGACGGAGTTTAATTTGTTGTCTACTTCAAATGCTTTTGTTACTAATCCTGGCCCAGCAGCTATTCTTTCGTTTTTATTTGATATGCTCACAGCCCTTATTAAAACACCGCTCGCGAAATTATCTTTATCGGTAACAATGTTTAAGCAATGATGAATCCCATACGATTTGTAGATATAAAATCTTCCTGGCTCGCCAAATAATACTTTATTTGATTCGGTTTTTTTATTGTATCCATGACAAGCCTCTTCCTCTTGTGAATAAGCTTCAGTTTCAACTATCATGCCTTTTATAAAACTTTTGTCAAACTTATTTCTAATCAGATAGCATCCGATTAAGTCTGGAGCTACCAGCTTAGAATGACGATAAAAAAAATTTTTTTTAAAAGTTTGTCTATCTATTTTTAAATACTTATCTAATTTTATTTTTAGCGGTGAAATACAATTAAGTCTAGCTTTTGAAGTATAAAAAAATCTTTTGATCGTTGTTTTTGAAGCTTATAAATAGATTTTTATCAATTTTGTTCAATTCATCGCAGAATTAAGAAATATTTTGGAAAATCCTTTAGTATCAGGATATGAAAATTTATTTTTGATAATTAAAAGTATATGAACCGGATAAGTAGTCAAGAAGTAAAAAAAGTTGCTCAATTAGCAAGACTTGAATTAAATGAGAGTGAGATACAGAAACATGCAGAACAGCTTGAAAAAATTTTAGGATATATTAAACAATTAGAAAAGATTAACACTGAGAATATACCTTGTACTTCTAGAGCTATAGAAGTGGTAAATGTATTGAGAAAAGATGAAAATAAAAATTATGAGAATTCTGAGGAACTATTAGATTTGGCACCCTCAAGAGAAAATAAATTTTTTAAAGTCCCCAAAATCATTAACGAATAATTAATAACAATCAATAAAAGTATCGTTAACTATATTTTGTAAAATTTGGAATGAATCTATTATTTTTAATTGCCGCTTTTTTTGCTTTTGTGAATTCTTATACCTATAGTTAAATCATATAAAAAATTGAAGATATCCTCTTTCGTTTCAAAAATTCCAACTCTTTGTGGTGAGCCTTTCATTTCTAATAGAGGCTTCGTTTTTTCGTAAGCTATTTTGTATTCGAACCATGGAATTGAAGGCCATAGATGATGGATTAAATGATAATTTTGCCCCATTATGAGAATATTCATAAATTTACTAGGATATACCCTGGAATTTACCCATTTGTTTCTTGAGTGAAATGGTCTATGGGGAAGATAATCAAAGAAAATACCTAAAGTAACTCCAACCATTAATGCTGGACCAAACCATAAATTATAAATTAAATTCATAAAGTCAAATTTCAAGCCAGCTAAAATAATCGTTATAAATATTGATCTCTCTATACCCCACTGAAGTAGTTCATATTTTCTCCAGAGTTTTCTCTGAAAGAAAAATATTTCATGATAAAAAAATCTTGGAGCAATAAGCCAAATCGGACCAAAAGTGCTCACAATATGATCCGGATCATTTTTGGGATCATTAACATGACTGTGATGTTGCAAGTGGACTCTTGTAAAAACCGGGAAACTGAAGCCTAAAAGTATAGCTGAGCCGTGACCCATTGCTTGGTTTATCCAAGGCACAGGATGAGCAGCTTTATGACATGCATCATGAATTACAGTTCCTTCTATATGAAGAGCAAGAAATGCTGTAGCAACTAAAAGTGGCAGAGGCCAAACTCCTCTATACCATTGCCATATACTTAGAAAAGCAAGAAAGTAACCACCAAAAAACAATCCTAATGTTGGATTCCAAAAATTAGGAGGGTCGATATAACCTTTAATCTTCTTATGCCAATTAACTGTATGAGAAGAATTAGTTTGAATATTTTGATTTTTAATAGTTAAATTGGAAATTGTTTCTTTTGATCTAAAGATAATATAACCAAAAATTCATAGTGATTGCATAAGAATATCAATTATTTTTTTTCTAAAAGTATTGAAACTCATACTATGTGTCAAATTAAGGATCTTAAGTAAAAATTATTTTAAAAAATCACCTTGCTAAACTAATATTTTAATTATGCGGTCGTGGCGGAATTGGTAGACGCGCGAGTTTTAGGTACTCGTATCTTCGGGTGTGGGAGTTCAAGTCTCCCCGACCGCATTTAAGGCTTAATTAATATTAAGCAATTTAAATAAGTTAATTATTTGCATTTTTACTATACTCAATTAAAAGTAATGCAAACTTTGGTAATTTATTTAAGCTTTTTGTATATATTCTTAGGGATCATATTTTTGATGCTGCCCATTATATATATTGAATTAGGAAGACCAAGAGATTTGATAAAAGCTGCTTTAAATTTTGCAATTGGAATGGTATTGCTTGTTAAGCATAATGTCTTTAATAATTTATATTCATCAATTTTAATTGTCATGAGTATTTTATTTATTTTTTATTTAATAGAAATTTTTTCTATAAGGTGGAATCAATT
>QCTB01000038.1 GCA_003209055.1 Prochlorococcus sp. AG-670-O13 | reverse complement strand
ATATAATTGCTTTTTACAATATTTATTGCTTTTCTTAGCTCATTTTTAGTTAAGTTTTTATAAACTTCAATATCCTCGATTATTTTATTGATGGCCTCCTCTACTCTTATCAAATTTGTTTCATCGCAGCAAGCTTCAATAATTAACAAACCTCCTAACTCTCCAGCATTTACATCTACGTATATTGACTGAACTAGATTCTTTTCCTCTTTTAAGACCTTAACTAATCGGCTATTTCTTCCGACTGAAAGTATAGAAGCTAAAATTTCAAACCCTATATTTATCCGTTGATTTTTTAGACTGGGTATACTCCAAGCCATTAATATTCTAGAAAATTCAATATTATTAAAATCAATTTTTTCTCTACCAGTTCTTGAAATTGCAAATAAATCTTTATTTTTTTTTATTTGATCTGTCTCATTTTGAATTAATGAAGAAAAGTTATTATCATAACATTCTTCAAAAATTTTCTTAGTGAGATTTCCAGCTATTGCAATACAAAAGTTCTGGTTATTATAAAACTTCCTATGAAAATTTTCTAGATCAGCAATCTCTAAAGATTGGACATCTTTTTCAGTTCCTAATATTGTTTTGCCATAATTATTATCCTGCCATACTCTACTCAAGAAATAATTAAAAAGTTTTTCATCAGGCTGATCATTTTGCTGTTTTATTTCATCAATTACAACACTTTTCTCTTTATCAAATTCATTAATATTGATACTTGGAGATAAAACAATATTTGTCAAAAGAGCTAGTGATTCTTTAAAGTTGTTTTCAGGTATTAGGACATAGTAATGTGCATCATCAAATCCTGTTGATGCATTGCTTATTCCCCCAAGAGATTCGATTTTCTGATCAAATTCTCCTGGCATTATTTTTTTACTTCCCTTAAAAATCATATGTTCCAAAAAATGAGCTGTTCCATTCTTGTTTGCTTCCTCAAATGTAGATCCTGCTTTAAACCAAAAATCTATGCATACAAGGGGTAACTCTTTATTTTCCACAAATACGCATTTAGGTTTGTTTGAATAGTGATAGTAATTAATTTCTCCTACATTCATAGACATTCTTTCTTTATCCTTTAATTTTGATACTTTTTACTCTTGTTGTCTAAATCTTTAACTAAAACCAAATTAGCTGATCCTCTTATTTTGACTTTATTGCAAAATATTAGAGGACATAGGTCTAATCTTAAAGACCTGAATTGTATAGAATTAGATCCTAACCTTACAAATATAATTTCGAATGAAAAAGGTAAGGAATTATATATAGAGAATGAATTTCATAAAGCTACAGGATTTAGAAAATTACATATTGAGGTAGCTGAATTTTCAAAACGTCTCAAAATTCTACACTGTGTATTTTTCCCTGATCCAAAGTATGACATTCCGATATTTGGTATGGATTTAGTTAAAGTTAATGAAGTTGTTTCAGCTGCTATTGTTGATTTATCTCCTTCTTCCAAAAACCAGAACATAAAGTACGATAAATTATTGTCTAATATTGATAAAAGCGTTTTTGCATCCGAAAGGGAGATTCCAAGATGGGGAGATATTTTTTCTGAAAATGTATTTTTTGCTTCTTTAAAAAATGATATTGAAAAGAATGCCTTCTGTAATATAGTTGATCACTATCTTATGATTTTAATAAAATTAAGTCAAAGCGTTATTGCTGATTCTGATAATAAAATAATTGAGGAAAGAATAAATTATCAAAAGAATTATTGTATACAGCAAATGAAAAATGAAAAAACGAGTTTGGTTCTGCTTAGGTATTTTGATGAAAAATGGGTAAATGACTATATCAAAAAAGTGTTATTTGATTTTTGAAGTTTATGAATAAATTAAAAATTCTAATACTATATTCATTGTGTATTTTTCCTTTATCTATTGGAATTAGTTCATGTTCTCAAAATAAAAAATTAATATCTAATAATAATGATGAAATTATTTCTGATACAATTCTAGAAATAGAGGGAGTAGCAGCTCTAGGTCAACTTTCCCCTGCTGGAGAAATAAGACAATTAGCAGCACCTATTAGTCAATTTGGATCATCTCCTCGTTTGTCTGATCTATTAGTAAATGAGGGTGATTTTGTTAAGAAGGGAACTGTTTTAGCTATTTTCGAAAATAGAAATAAATTAATTTCAGATCTTGAAAAAATTAATAGTCTTATCAAGACTAATAATTTAGAGATTTCATTAAAAGAAGATCAAATTAAAAGATATGAATTAGCAGTAGAAAAGTCTGCATATTCAGTAGTTGAACTTTCTCAGAGAAAAGATGAGTTATTAAAACTACAAAAACAAAAAATTGTTAATATTGCTGATAAAAAAAATATTGAGATTGATCTTTATAATTCTAAACTTAGAAGTCCAATTGATGGTTTTATTCTGGCAGTCAATACACAAGTTGGAGAAAGGTCTAAAAATGAAGGTATACTTGATATTGGCTCAAGTCAGAAGATGGAAGCTTTAATAGAAGTTTATGAATCGGACATCAATAGAGTATTTATCTCGCAAAATGTTGAATTAAGTAGTGAAAATGGAGGATTTTCAAATATTTTAAAAGGTCAAGTAATAAGAATTAGTCCTCAGGTCAAACAAAGAAAAGTTTTATCTACAGATCCTACGGGTGATGCTGATGCACGCATTATTGAGGTTCTTGTGAAACTCAACGAGGAATCGATAGAATTGGTAAAAAATTATACTGGTATGAAAGTTATTGCTATATTTCTGCCCAGATGAAATTTTCATTCATAAAATTCAGAAAAATTCCTTTAGCTTGGTTGTTACTTACAAGACAGCCACTCAGATTAATAGTAGCGATTGCAGGAATTAGTTTCGCAGGTATTTTAATGTTTATGCAATTGGGCTTTCGAGATGGATTATTTGATACGAGTGTTACTATCCATAAACTTTTGGATGCGGATCTTGTGTTGATAAGTCCTAGATCTAAAAGTTCTATTAGTATGAGCGGATTTCCAAAAAGAAGATTAATTCAAACTTTAGCTTTGGAAGATGTAGAAAAAACAACTCCTGTTAACTTAACTTATTTACTCTGGAGAAATCCAGAAAATTTAAAAACAAGATCAATTTTAACCTTAGGATTTAATCCTGCAGATTCTCTTTTGCTTGATTCTACGTTCTCTAAAAAAGCTAATAAGCTAAAAAATCCTGGGAGAGTTCTTTTTGATAAACTTTCAAGACCAGAATTTGGACCTATAGAAGATTGGTTTCTGTCAGGTAAGAAAGTAGAAACAGAAGTTGCTGCTAAAAGAGTAATAGTAGAGGGGCTAGTTGAGCTAGGACCTTCTTTTGGAGCTGATGGAAATTTGATAACAAGTAGAGAGACATTTTTAAGACTTTTCCCCGCTAATCCCAAAGGAAGTATTGAAATAGGTTTAGTGAAACTTCGAACTGGTTCTAATCCTCTTGCTGTTTCAAAAATATTGAATAAATCTCTGCCCAAAGATGTTCGGGTTTTAACAAAAAATCAATTTATAGAGTTTGAAAAAAACTATTGGAAAAATAGCACTGCAATTGGTTTTATATTTAGTTTAGGAGCTTTAATGGGTTTTGTAGTCGGCTGTGTTGTTGTTTATCAAATACTCTATAGCGATGTTACCGATCATCTTCCTGAATATGCAACTTTGTTGGCTATGGGATATAGGTTAAAGTCTCTTTTCCTTGTTGTCGCTAGAGAAGGCTTTTTATTAGCACTATTTGGATATTTACCAGCTTATTTCTCTGGTCAAATTCTTTATTCTGTCGTAAGAAAATCTACAAAGCTGCCGATAGTAATGGATGCTAATAAAACAATTTTGATCTTTGTTTTGATCTTGGTTATGTGTATGGGTTCTGCTGGGATTGCTATGCGTAAGTTAGTCGATGCTGATCCTGCTGAAATTTTTTAAGTAATATTTACTATATGCCTAAAGATAATAATAAAAAAGATAACAAGTATAAAACTGTTTCTATAAACAATTTGAGTCATTTTTATGGGATAGACGAAAATAAGAAACAAGTTCTTAAGAATGTCAATTTTTTTATTGAAAGAGGAGAGCTGGTTCTTTTAAAAGGACCTTCTGGATGTGGCAAAACAACACTTTTAACTTTAATTGGTGCATTAAGAACATGCCAAAGCGGAGATTTAAACGTTCTAAACAATCAATTAAATGGCGCATCAAGAAAAACTAGACAAAAACTTCGAAGAAATATTGGGATGATTTTTCAGGGACATAATCTGCTCAGATGTTTAACTGCAGAACAAAACGTTCAAATGGGCGCAGATCTGCTTAGGAATTTGACGTATTTGCAAAGAAGAGAAATTGCAAGAAAATGGTTATCTGCGGTTGGTTTAGAGGCTCATCATAAAAAACTTCCAAATGAGTTATCAGGAGGGCAGAAACAAAGAGTTGCAATTGCAAGAGCCTTATCTGCTAATCCTAAACTTTTACTAGCAGATGAGCCTACTTCAGCTTTAGATAGTATTACAGGCAGAGAAATAGTCTCTCTTTTGCGGAAATTAACAAAAGAACAGAATTGTTCAGTTCTAATGGTTACTCATGATCCAAGGATATCTGACATGGCAGATAGGATATTGAATATGGAAGATGGTAAGATTTTTAATGCACTTAGTGAGTTAATATAGTTAAAAGTAAAAAAAATTTATGTCAAAGAGAAGGAATTTAAAAAAAGAAAAGCAAGAACGTAATCGCGCATACGCTAGAAAGTTCAAGAAAAGAAAGCTAAGGACCGATGGTAGACCAGATGGTATGGGTAACGTAACAGGTACTGCCAATAATGGTGGAGCTGCTGATTAGGACTTTATATTATTTTGCTTGTTTATAAATTCTATATATTATTTGATTCCTAATATATGGTTATGAATGTAAGCGTTGTTATCCCTACTTATAATAGAAAATCAATATTACAGAAATGCCTTAACGCTCTTGAAAAACAGACGTTAACCAATTGTATTAGTAATTATGAAATAGTTGTTGTTGATGATGGTTCCTCAGATGGTACCACTACTTGGATAAGAAAAAACATTGAAAGCCTCCCTCATGTTGTTTTATATGAACAAGAACATGGAGGACCTGCTTTAGGAAGAAACCTTGGGGTAATGAAATCTAAATATGAAATTATTATTTTTATTGATAGCGATCTTATAGTTCTAGAAGACTTTTTAGTCTGCCATGTTGAAAAACTTACTTCTTCTTGGAAAAAAAATAATAAAAAATGTTTTACTTATGGTTCAGTTGTTAACACCTCTAACTTTAAAAATCCAGAGAATGAAAAGTATAAGTTGACTGATGTTTCTTTCGCATATTTTGCTACTGGAAATGTTGCTATATCAAAAGAATTACTTTTAAAAGCTGGATTGTTTGATAACTCCTTTAGCCTTTATGGTTGGGAAGATTTAGAGTTGGGAGAAAGATTAAAAAAAATTGGTACAAAATTGGTTAAATGTCCTGAAGCCATTGGATTTCATTGGCACCCCCCTTTTGATTGTCGACAAATTGAATCATTAATATCCCAAGAAAAAGAAAGAGCAAGGATGGCTTTGGTTTTTTACAGAAAACATCCAAATTTGAGAGTTAGATTGATGATTCAATTAACACCTATTCATATGTTGTTTTGGAAAATAATGTGTCTTGGTGGATTGATAACTATTAAAAGAATATTCCCATTATTAAGAATTCTTGTTGATCTAGGTAGAAATAGAACTGCTCTTGAGATTGTTAGAATCCCTCTGAATTTAATTTATGTAAAAGAACTTAGAAAATTAATTTAGATTTAAAAGATTAATCTAAAAAGTATTCTTTAAGTAATACTGATTATTTGCTATGATATTAGGAAATTAAAAAACCACACATCTGACAGTTTCGGGTGATTTAAATATTTAAATTTCCCGTCAGATGGAGGCTAACCCGAAACTTTTTAAACATGGCTGTTGTATCACTATCTGAAATGATGGAAGCTGGTGCTCACTTTGGGCATCAAACTAGACGTTGGAATCCCAAAATGTCTAAATACATATATTGTGCGAGAAATGGGGTTCATATCATAGACCTTGTTAAAACAGCTTTATGTATGAATAATGCATATAAGTGGACTAGGAATGCAGCAAAGAGTGGGAAAAGATTTCTTTTTGTTGGAACAAAGAAGCAAGCTTCTGATGTTGTAGCTCAAGAAGCTGTTAGATGCGGAGCTGCATATGTAAATCAGAGATGGCTGGGAGGTATGCTCACCAATTGGACTACAATGAAAGCAAGGATAGAAAGACTAAAAGATCTTGAGAGAATGGAAAGTAGTGGCTCTATCGCTATGAGGCCTAAAAAGGAAGCTGCTGTGTTGAGAAGAGAACTAGAACGCTTGCAAAAATATTTAGGAGGTCTTAAAAATATGAGAAGATTACCTGACGTAGTTGTTCTGGTAGATCAAAGAAGAGAATCAAATGCCGTGCTTGAAGCTAGGAAATTAGATATTTCTTTGGTCTCAATGTTGGATACTAATTGTGATCCTGATTTGTGTGAAGTTCCTATTCCATGCAATGATGATGCAGTGAGATCAGTTCAACTTATTTTGGGAAGACTTGCTGATGCAATTAATGAGGGAAGAAAAGGTTCTAATGAACAAAGAAAAAATTAATTATAAATTTAACTTTCAATAATAAACAAAAAATTTTTTTTAAATGGGAAACATTACAGCAAAACTAGTTAAGGATCTTAGAGATAAGACTGGAGCCGGAATGATGGATTGTAAAAAGGCTTTAAATGAGACTGATGGAAATGTTGAAAAAGCCCTGGAATGGTTAAGAAAAAAAGGTATAGCAAGTGCTGAGAAGAAATCTGGAAGAGTTGCTGCTGAAGGTTCTATCGGGAGCTATATCCATACTGGTTCAAGAGTAGGTGTTCTCTTAGAACTAAATTGCGAAACTGATTTCGTTGCTAGAGGAGATATATTTCAATCTCTTTTAAAGGATGTATCTATGCAAGTAGCAGCATGTCCAAATGTAGAGTATGTTTCTATAGATGAAATACCCAAAGAAGTAGTAGAAAAAGAGAAACAAATAGAAATGGGTAGAGACGATTTGTCTGGCAAACCAGAAAATATTAAAGAAAAAATTGTTGAGGGAAGAATAGCTAAAAGATTAAATGAGTTAGTTTTGCTTTCTCAACCTTACATAAAAGATAGTTCACTCACAGTTGAGGACCTTGTGAAACAGGCAGCTGCTACTATTGGTGAAAATATCAAAGTGCGACGCTTCACAAGGTATACATTAGGAGAGGGCATTGAAAAGAATGATATGGATTTTGCCGATGAAGTCGCATCTCTGAAGTCAAATTAAGAAACTTGAACAATAGTTTAACAAGTAGAAATTTAAAAGAAGTATTAATTCAGCTTGAGAGGGCTGACTCCCAAAAAAAAATATTAATAAAAAATATTTATAAAGAATATGAGATATATTTTAAGATTGTTAGAAAATATATTCACACCTCTGCTGAAAAAGGTATATTTGCCCTATATTCTGATTTACCCAATAGTGGTAAAGTTTTAAATTCAAGTGAATTAAATAACTTATTAAAAAAGAATATTGGCTTGCTCATTAATTCAAAACTTCCCTTAATAACTATTGAACAATTAAAGTTAGGCGATATTAAAAAATCCGAAAAACCGCTAGTAAATTTAAATCATTTAAAAGAATTGCTTGAATTTAAAGAATATCAGTCAGTTAACTTTAATTATGAGAATGAATTAGTTTCTCAAGAATCTCTTGAATTTTATTGCAATAATAATTTAAATACATATCAATATTATGACTCTCTTAGTGAAGATCTTAGTTCATCCTTAAATTTAGATGAAAGAGTTGATTTAAATACTTTTTCTAAACAACGTAAATTTAAAGAGATTGAATATAATAAAAATATTATTGACCCCGTCCTTGAATTAATAGATGAAACTAATGATAATAAATTAAAAAATTATGAAAATATAAATGATAAATCAAGTGATGTTTTTATATCAAATGAAAATTTAAATTTCTTTGAATTTATTGATAAATCATTTAGTAATTTTCTCTTGACTATTTCATATGAGATTAATTCAGAGTTGTTTAAAATAAATCTTATAAACAAAATTATATCTGAAGATACATTTAAATGTTTATCAAATAATGATTATATAATTAAACATCCACATCCTTTTGTTATTAGATATGATTTAAATCCAAATAATTTAACTTTAGAGACTAACCAATCTTCTGATATTTATTTGTTTAACATAACAAAAGTGGAATTAGAATTTTATAATTTAAATCTTTCAATTTGTAGAAATAATATAAATGAATTGAAAAATAAATTTTTATTATTAAATAAAAAACAAAAGTATTGGAAAAATAAGGAACTCACCTTAAAAA
>QCTB01000037.1 GCA_003209055.1 Prochlorococcus sp. AG-670-O13 | reverse complement strand
CAAGAAATTCTAATTGAGTTCTTCCATCGGAACTTGTCTGCATGTTTTTCATCTCAGCTTTTCTAGATCCAAGTTTTTCTATACAAGATCCCACTGCTACCTCTGGCACATCTAAAACTAATGTTTCAATAGGCTCACATTGAACATCATCAATTTCTCTAAAAATAACTTGGGGTTGCGAAATTTGGAATTCAAAACCCTCTCTTCTCATTGTTTCTATCAAAATCCCCAAATGAAGTTCACCTCTACCAGAGACAGAAAACCTATCTGGAGAATCGGTTTCTTCAACTCTTAAAGCTACATTAGTTAATAATTCCCTCTCAAGTCTATTTTTTAATTGTCTGCTAGTAACAAATTTACCTTCTTTGCCCGCGAATGGAGAATCATTTACAACAAAGGTCATATTTAATGTCGGTTCATCAACTTTAATTAAAGGGAGTGGATGAGGAGAATCTGGACAAGCTATAGTTTCTCCAATATTAACGTCATCAAACCCAGAAACAGCCACAATATCTCCAGCGATGGCCTCTTCAATATCAATTCTTTGTAATCCCTCAAATCCTAATAGTTTGCTTACTTTACCTTTAATAGTTTTTCCACTTTCTTTTATAAGGCTTGCTTGTTGGCCATTTTTTATAGTTCCATTGTGAATCTTACCAATCACAATTCTTCCCAAGAAATCTGAATAATCCAAAGTTGTAATTTGAAGCTGTAATGGCTTATTCAAATCCCCAACAGGTGGCGGTACATGCCTAAGAATTGCTTCAAAGAGGGGCATCATATTATCACTATTTGATTCCATTTCTTCTTTTGCGAAACCAGACAAGCCACTTCCGAATAGGTAAGGAAAATCACATTGATCATCATCAGCTCCTAATTCAAGAAATAAATCAAGAACTTTATCAACCGCAATTTCTGGGACTACTCTAGGTCTATCAATTTTATTTACAAAAACTATGGGCCTTAAACCTTTTTCTAAAGCTTTTTTTAAAACAAATCTTGTTTGAGGCATTGGTCCTTCATTAGCATCAACAATTAATAAACAACCATCTACCATTCCTAAAACCCTTTCAACTTCTCCTCCAAAGTCAGCGTGTCCTGGTGTATCAATAATATTAATTCTTGTATTTTTATAATTAACAGCTGTATTTTTTGAGAGGATCGTTATACCTCTTTCTCTCTCAAGATCATTTGAATCCATCACACAAGTTGGGACAACTTCGTTATCTCTAAATATTCCAGATTGAGATAATAATGCATCTACAAGTGTTGTTTTCCCATGATCTACATGAGCTATAATTGCTACATTCCTTATTTCTTTAATTGAATTGGACATCTAAAAACTTGCAAACCCATATTTGATTATATTAAGGCTAACTCAAAGAATGCTCATTCTGAAGTAAATACTTCTAAGACTTTGAAAATCAAATACAAATGTTAGTTTAATAAATTTTTGCCAGCGTTAAATTTTCTATTTGATGCTTCAAAAACTTTAAGTGCTTCAATTGATCCTTCATATCGCCAGTGCCATGGCTCATAATCAACATTTTTATTATTTTGATTGAAAGATAATTTGAAATGATACTTAGCTGCATTCTTTATTAACCATTTGAAAGCATCCGTGTTCTCAAAATCAACTTCAAAGTCTGTTTCTCTTTTATTAGCATCTCCGATATCAATAGCGAATCCGGTACTATGTTCAGAATATCCAGGAGGGGCTGATACCCTTGCTCTTTCTGCAGCGACTTGATTTCTAAAAGATTTTAAAGAATAAAAGATATCTTTCTGCAAATTTATTGATCTATATCCACTTAAGAAGATCAAAAATATCCCATCATTCCTTGCATCCTCCTTCATTTTTAGGAGATCTTCACTCATGTCGATGTGAACTTCAATATCAGGTTCAATAACAACCAATTTATCTTTAGAGATCTCATTATAGGGAAGGTGACCCAAGATACTGTGATCATGATTATTAGCATTTTGAATATTAATATTTCCTTGAGAACTTAGTTTTGCATTTCTACTGAATCTCAACCCAATAATAGAAAAAAGTAATAATAAAACTGGTAGAGAGAGGAATAATATTTTCTTAAGTTTTGTATTAGTTTCTACCAAATATATCCTTTCAGCAACTGGAATATCAAAAGCTTCATTTACCTCTTCTTTTCGGTCCAATATTAAAAGTTAAATTGAAAACATATTTCGATATTAACTATTAATTTACGAAATGCACTTTTATAAGCAAATTGATGTAGTTTTTTAATAGGATACTTTTTTTTTGATATGTTGAGAGTTGCTGTTATCGGGGGAGGACCAAGTGGTTCATGTGCTGCTGAAATACTTGCTAAATCTGGAATAAAAACTTGGCTTTTTGAGAGGAAATTAGATAATGCAAAGCCTTGTGGAGGAGCTATCCCTCTTTGTATGGTTGAAGAATTTGATTTACCAGAAACTATTATAGATAGAAAAGTAAGACATATGAAAATGATATCTCCCTCTAATAGAGAAGTAGATATTAGCTTAGATAATGTTTATGGCAAAAGCGATAATGAATTTATAGGAATGTGCAGAAGGGAGGTAATGGATGCATTTATGAGAAACAGAGCATCTGACCTTGGCGCGACATTAATTAATGGTTTAGTTACTTCAATTGATACTGGGGAAAACAATCAAGGTCCATATAAACTATCGTATTCTGATTTTTCTTCTGGAGATAAAAAAGGTGAACTTAAAGAGCTTACTGTAGATTTATTAATCGGAGCTGACGGAGCCAACAGTAGGGTTGCTAAAGCTATGGATGCTGGCGATTACAAAGTGGCTATTGCATTCCAAGAAAGAATAAAATTGCCTAAAGAGGAGATGGGTTACTACGAAGACCTCGCTGAAATGTACGTTGGGACAGATGTTTCACCTGACTTTTATGGTTGGGTATTTCCTAAATATGATCATGTCGCAGTTGGTACAGGCACAATGCAAAAAAATCAATCCTTAATAAAAGGTCTTCAAGAAGGTGTAAGAAATAGAGCAAAAAAAAGACTTGTTAATGGAGAAGTTATAAAGGTTGAAGCACATCCTATCCCTGAGCATCCAAGACCTCGAAGAGTAGTTGGAAGAATGGCTTTAGTAGGTGATGCAGCAGGCTATGTAACAAAGAGTTCTGGCGAAGGTATATACTTTGCCGCAAAAAGTGGAAGAATGTGTGCTGAAGAAATCGTTGAGGCTTCCAAAAATGGACAGGAGATACCAACAGAAAAAGATCTAAAAAATTACCTTAAAAAATGGGACAAAAAATACGGAACCACATACAAGGTTCTTGAAATTCTTCAAAATATATTTTATAGAAATGATTCTGCCAGGGAAGCTTTTGTAGAAATGTGTGATGATATGGATGTTCAAAGACTTACTTTTGATAGTTACTTATATAAGAGAGTTGTTTCTATGAAGCCTCTCCAGAAACTTAAGATTACTATGCTAACTCTTGGATCAATTTTACGGGGAAAAGCATTAGCACCATTAAAGTATACACCTGTTAATAGTGCTGTAAGAGAGGACAAAGAAGTCGAAAAAATGCTAAAAAATTATTCAATCAAAGGTGGGATAAAAGTTAAGAATTAAAAAGTTTAAAGTCAGCAATCTTTAAAGAGTAATTTCTAACAAAGCCTAATAAATTGAGTCGATTATTTCTAATTTCTGGATTTTCTGCCATCACTAAGACGCCCTTTTTATTATCAAATAGTTCATTAAGATTTGCAGTATTTGATTTAAATAGACTAAATAGTTGAGAATAATTCCACTCAGGTAATGCAACTATTTTTTCTAATTCTTTAATAAATGCAAATACCTTAGCCTCACATTCTTTTTCAAATAACTCTGGATTAATATAATTTCTGTATGAAAAAACGTCAGTTTTTAGATTACTCTTGTCAGCAAGTTTACTAACTCTTGAAATAACTTTTTGAATTTCAATAAAATTTCCTTCCCTTTTAATTAGGTTAATTGCATTAATTCTATTTTTTAAATCCAAAATATTCATTATTCTGTTTTCAGTTGACGAATCAATAGAACAAGTAGCTTGAATTAAATCTTTACCAACTGATAATTCATCTAGATGGCTAACAATTCTTAGATTAGTAAATTCAATAAGATCATTTAAAACGTGTTCTTTTGAAAATTTCAAATTTGGTAGTGAAATTTCCCAATATTCCAGAAGTTCCTCAAAAATATTTTCAATAGATAAATCAAGCTCAAATTGCCAAATAATAAGAATAACTCCGTTTAAATTTCTTCTTAGTGCGTAAGGGTCAGATGAACCACTAGGTCTTTTACCAGAAATAAATATGCTTATTAAAGTTTCTATTTTATCTGAGATGGAAATAATAGCCCCATATTTTGTAGAAGGTAAATCATCTTTATAAAAACTAGGCAAATAATGTTCAGCTACAGCTATACAAATTTCTTCACTAAAGCCTTCATTTCGTAAATATTTCCCTCCCATTATTCCTTGTAATTCAGGAAATTCATAAACAATTTCACTACACAAATCATTCTTACAATACTTTGCAGCTTCAAGTGTTTTTTTAATATTTAAAGAATGATCATTTAACAAATTAAGTATCTTTTCTGAAATAGCCTCAATTCTCTTTACTCTCTGAAAAACATTCCCCATATCTTTCAAATAAGAAACAGATTTAAGTTTTTCATTCCTTTGATGTGAAGAAACTTTTTTATCACTTTCTACAAAAAACTTGGCATCAGAAAATCTTGCCTTTAATACTTTTTCATTACCCTTAACAATAATATTATTGGAAACTCTAAGACCATTACATAGAACAAAGAAATTTGTGCTTATAATTTTTTCAGAACTCAAATCTAACTTAGAAAAAATTTTTCCTTTTTTTAGAAGAGGTATATATCTTTGGTGACTTTTCATTACTGTTGAAAGAACTTCAACAGGTAAATTAAGAAATTGCTTATCAAATTTACCAGTTATTAAATGAGGAGATTCAACTAAATCAGTTAGTTCGTTAAGTAAATAATCAGATAGATCAGGAACCAAATTCACTAATTTAGATTCATGATTTATGAGATTTACAATTTTTTCTTTTCTTTCTTTTCTATTAACTAATACTCCACCCTTCGCCATTATTTCAAAATAATTCTCTGGAGAATGTATTTCAATAACCTCATTAGTTAATCTTTGAGTTTTTGATTTATTACTTATAAGAATCTTAGGATCACATCCATCAATAACAAAATCTAGAATTTCATTGTTATAGAGGGATACAACCCACCTTATAGGCCTTGAAAATTTAAAACTTCCATATCCCCATTTCATAAATCGGGAACCATGTAAATTTTTTATTACTTTAGGGATTATTGAAGATAAAGCAGACTTCGTAGATTCTCCTTTCTCAATTTTTTTTCCAAAAACAAAATCACCCTTTTCTGTTTTTTTTATTTCAAGATCCTTTATGTTAATTCCTATACTTTTTGCAAAACCTATAGCAGCATTAGTTGGAACCCCATTTAAAAATGCAGATTTCGCTTTTGGACCTTTTCTAATAATTATTTTATCATCGGCATTATCAACTAAGCCTTCTAGAAATATGACTATTCTTCTTGGAGTAGAGGTGCAAATGACATTTTTACATTTGATAAGTTTCTTATCAAATTCAAATTCTATAAGAGATTTAATTTGGTTTATTACAGAATGAGAAAATTTTGCTGGTAACTCTTCTGTTCCTATCTCAAGTAAATATTTAGACAAGAAAAAAATTTGGCTATTACAACTATAATTTACTACCAGTTAAATAAGCTTTTCGCTAATGTATAAAAAGAGATATGTTTTGGTCCCTTGATCAAAGTTGAGAAAGTAAAAAAGAAAAAAGAAAACGCTAAACAAGAGACTGTTTGTTTGGCAAATGGTTTAGATGTTTCTAAATTTGAAAATTTCAAGAAAAGTAGTGAATTTCTTAAGGAACCGCTTGCAAGCGAATTAAAAAATGAAAGCGATCACTTTACTAATGATGCTGTTCAATTATTAAAATTCCATGGAAGTTATCAACAAGATAATAGAGAAAAGAGAAAACCTGGCAAGAGTAAAGATTGGCAGATGATGCTTAGGTTAAGAAGTCCAGGTGGAGAAATACCAGGAAAATTATTTTTATCACTAGATGAATTATCTGACAACCTAGGCAATGGAACACTCAGGGTTACAACTAGACAAGCCTTCCAAATGCATGGCATCAGGAAAGATAACCTTAAGGAAGTAATTCAATCTATTGTAAGCTCAATGGGCTCAACGTTAGCTGCTTGCGGAGATATAAATAGAAACGTCATGGCTCCTGCAGCACCTTTTGAAACATCAGAATATATAACAGCACGAAATCTAGCAGTAAAAGTTGCTGACCTTTTAACACCTGTAGCAGGACAAGGTACTTTCTTAGAGTTATGGGCTGACGGAGATTTGGAATATACAATAAAACCAGATAAAGAAATTGAAGAAAATAGGAAATTACAGTTTAAAGAACATGTTTTTAGTGGAACCAAAGAAGAACCACTATATGGATCGACTTACCTACCAAGAAAGTTTAAATGTGCTGTAACAGTTCCAGGTGATAATTCTGTAGACCTTCTCACCAATGATATTGGAATTGTTGCATTTACATCAAAAGAGGGAGAATTTGAAGGTTGTAATTTTTATGTCGGTGGAGGTATGGGCCGTACTCATAATAATGAAGAAACATTTGCCAGAATTGCAGATCCGCTAGGCTATGTAGAAAAAAAGGAAACTTTTGAATTAATTCAAAGTATTGTTGCCATTCAAAGAGATTATGGCGATAGAAAATCAAGGAAGAATTCAAGAATGAAATATCTTCTACATAGAAAAGGTATTAAATGGTTTAAAAAAATTCTTTTAGATAAGTACTTTAAAAAAGAAATTAAACCTTTAAGAAAAGAACCCCAGAATAAATTAATTGATTATTTAGGATGGCATAAACAAAACAAAGATTATTCTTTTGTTGGATTACCTTTATTATCAGGAAGGCTTTCAGGAAAGAAAAAATCATTAATAAGAGATATTGTTAAAGAAAATAATCTTGATTTAAGACTTACTCCTAATCAGGACATTTTGCTATGTAACATTCCAAATAAAAACAAAAGTGACATTAAAAAGGCTTTAGTAAAGATAGGATATGAGAATCTTAATGATATTAATGAGATTCAAAGACATGCTTTGGCCTGTCCAGCTCTTCCTCTTTGTGGTCTAGCAATGACAGAAGCTGAAAGGATTTTACCTGAAGTACTAATTAGAATAGAAAACTTATTAAATGATATGAATATAGAAAAAACAATACTATTTAGGATGACAGGATGTCCTAACGGATGCACAAGACCTTACATGGCAGAATTAGCTCTTGTTGGTAGTGGTCAAAATAAATATCAATTATGGTTAGGGGGCAGTAAAAACCTACAAAGGTTAGCAAAACCATACTTGCAAAGAATGGAGCTGGACGATTTAGAAAAAACCATTCAACCTTTATTAGAATTATGGAAAAAAATTGGTGAAAACCAAGATTTTGGAGATTTTATTAATAATCAAAACGATTCTTTAATTATAAATCAACTTAACCAGATGGATTAAAATTAAATTTTCCCATACAAGGCATTAGGTTTTTTATTCTTCCAAGCCCATAACTGATCTCCATAACTAAAATGCCACCATTCATTTGGATGTTGAACGAAGTCAAATTTAACCATGATTTCTTTTAATAAGTTTCTTCTATTATTCCAAATTATGGCCTTTTCATTTCCAATATTTTTATAAAAATCTGGTTTTGATTTCTCATCCATCTGATCAATATTACTTCCCATATCCAAAATATTTCCATTCCTATCAACCAAAGTTATATCTAAAGCACCTCCAGTTGAATGAGGCGGAGGGAACCTCTTATCAAACGATGGGTATGCCCAAAATTTCTCAACTTCTTTTTGTACAAAAGGATGTTTATCCATATCATTTACAGAAACTTTAATATCTAACCTTTTACATTCCAAACTAAAAGCTCTATCGAACATAAATTTTTGCACTTCGATAGGTCGCCAACTGTCATAAATCAAAAGAAAAACACTTTTATTTTTTAATTCCAAATAGTCATTTACTTTTATTAATCTTTTAACTACTTCTTCTCTTAATTTCCAAATCCCATCTTTCCCCTTATATGGAGCACCTAGATCGTAGTAAGGATGTGGATTAATAAATTTAAAACAATTCGGTATTTGTATTAATTTATCATTATTTTCTTTAATAGGGATTTTATTCCAAATTTTCAACTAACTTTATCTATATGAATTTATATTTGCATATATTTGAAAATTGACAATTAAAAATGTTAATTGAGAAAGTCATGAATAAATTTATTCTTAGAATTATCGATTAGTAAATCTCTCAATACTGGGTTTTTTTTAAAATCAGGATCATCCTTTGTTACCTTCAAAGCCTCTTCTCGAGCCTTTTCAATTAGAACTTTATTATTTGGTAAGTTATCCAGTACAAAATCTGGCAACCCTGACTGCTTATATCCTAAGATTTGGCCAGGACCTCTAAGTTCCAAGTCTTTTTCCGCGATATAAAAACCATCATTAGATTTTTCTAAAACTCTTAACCTTTTATTTTCTGATACATTTTTTTCAGTGGTTACTAAGTAACAAAATGATTTATTGAATCCTCTACCAACTCTCCCTCTTAACTGATGTAATTGAGATAATCCAAATCTTTCTGAGTTATAAATAATCATTATGGATGCATTAGGGACATCAATTCCAACCTCAATAACTGTTGTTGAGACCAATATATTAATTTCATTTTTTAAAAAAGAATTAATTACATTATTCTTCTCATCAGAACTTAATTTTCCATGTAATAATCCAACTTTATGTTTTAAAAAAATATTTTCTGATAAATATTTAAAAATCTTTTTAGCAGAACTTAGATTCATTTTTTCAGAATCTTCAATTAATGGCAAAATTACATAAGCTTGCTTTCCATTTTCTATCTCATTCTCTACACATTTAAATAGTTTTTCCAACTCATCTTCTGAAATGATTTTTGTTTTTACTGGAACTCTTCCTGGGGGGAGTTCTGTAATCTGACTAATATCTAAATCACCATATAGTGATAAAGCAAGTGTCCTTGGTATTGGAGTAGCTGTCATTGATAACAAATTAGTATTATCTCCTTTATTTAGTAGTCGATTTCTTTGTGTTACCCCAAACCGATGTTGTTCATCTATAACCACCATTCCTAATGAATTAAAAATAACTTTATCTTCAAATAATGCATGAGTACCTACGAGGATATCCACCATGCCATTTTGTAAATTCATTAGTATTTCCTTTCTTTTTCTATGTGGAGTATTACCAGTAAGAAGTTCTACTGAAACCAAAAGTGGGTCCATATATTTTATTAAATTCCGAAAGTGCTGAACAGCAAGTACTTCAGTCGGAACCATTAATGCTCCTTGCTGATTTCTTTCAAGCACAATCAAAAGAGAAACAATTGCAATAATAGTTTTACCACTGCCAACATCT
>QCTB01000036.1 GCA_003209055.1 Prochlorococcus sp. AG-670-O13 | reverse complement strand
CAATTAATGACAACAACATTTGTCGAGAACTATCCAGGATTTCCAGATGGGGTATTAGGACCTGAATTAATGGATTTAATGAAAGCTCAAGCCGAAAGATGGGGAACTAATTTATGTGAGAGTGATGTAATTTCAATTAATACTTACAAATATCCTTTTGAATTAAAAACTTTAGAGGGTGTTATTAAATCAAATTCAATTATTATCGCTACTGGAGCAAGTGCTAATAGATTAGGTGTTATAAATGAAGATAAATTTTGGAGTAAAGGGATAAGTGCTTGCGCAATTTGTGATGGAGCAACACCACAGTTTAGAGATGAAGAATTAGCCGTAATTGGAGGAGGAGATTCTGCCTGCGAAGAAGCCGCGTATCTTACGAAATATGGTAGCAAAGTGCATTTACTTGTTAGATCAGAAAAATTAAGAGCTAGTGCAGCAATGATAGATAGAGTCAAAGCTAATTCAAAAATCGAAATTCACTGGAATACAAAAGTAATGAAAGCGAATGGGACTGATTGGCTCGAAAACATTGAAACAATTAACTCAAAAAAACTTTCTGTCGAAATTAAAGTAAAAGGACTTTTTTATGCTATTGGACACACACCTAATACAAAGTTTTTGGACAATAAAATTGAATTAGATAAAAAAGGATACATAGCTTGCAATTCAGGTAGACCAGAAACTTCCATAGAAGGTATCTTCGCGGCAGGTGATGTTGTCGATTCCGAATGGCGCCAAGGAGTTACAGCCGCGGGCACAGGATGCATGGCAGCATTAGCTGCTGAGAGATGGTTGGCAGAGAAAAACTTATCAAAAATAATTACTAGAAAGACAACTGAACCAGAAAAAACATTGTCTTCTTCAAATTTTAATGAAGATGAGACCAATGAAGAAACTTTCGATTTAAACTCTCAGTGGCAAAAAGGAAGTTATGCATTAAGGAAGCTTTATCATGAAAGTGATAAACCAATTTTGGTTATTTTTAGCTCTCCAAGTTGTGGCCCCTGCCATGTACTAAAACCACAACTTAAAAGAGTTATTAATGAATTTGATGGAGCAGTGCAAGGTATAGAAATAGATATTGATAAAGATCAAGAGATAGCTAAGCAAGCTGGAATAAACGGAACGCCTACAGTACAATTATTCAAGGAAAAATTGCTTAAAAAACAATGGCAAGGCGTCAAACAGCGTAGCGAGTTCAAAGAAGCTATCCAAAATATTATTTAAATAAATTTTACTTAATTATTTATTTCCTTTTTACATTATTTTTCGAATTTCCTGATCTCGGACCACTCCCACCTGCATTTCTTTCACGATAGGTAATTCTTCCTCTTGTTAGATCGTAAGGGCTTATTTCTACTAATACTTTATCTCCAGCTAATAATTTTATTCTAAATTTAGTTAATTTTCCTGCTGCTCGGCATAAACATTGATGACCTTCAGGTTGTTCTAAAGTAACCAAATAAAAACCATTTCCTTGTTCTTTTTCTATTACGCCAGATGTTTCAATCATTTAATAATATATTTTCTAGATTCATATTATCAGAAAAGAATAAACAAAATTTATATCAAGGTAATTTCAACAGTTGAATAAAATTAATTAAATGGTTTTTAGATTTATATAAAAATTTTAATTTCATTAATTATTTGTAGTTGACCATAATAGAAATTTGCCTTTGCAATTTTTTCAGGATCCTTGAGTTCATCAAAGAAAACAAAGCCCAAACTTTCCCATAATGTTGAACCACAAACATTGTTTAATTCAATTGTTGCCTCTTGAGCAATATTGCTTAACTTACGTTCTAGATTTTTAGACTTAGAGATTGACATGAATTTGATTATTTATAGTACAAATATACTATAAATATTATTTGATGCAACCTTAGAATGGAAGTCTCTTTTTTTCTTCAATGTTTAGATCAGCTTCCATTTCTTTAAGTCTTTTTAAAATCTGCTGATAATATTCTTTAATATAATCTTCTAGAGAAGTAATTTCTTCCTTATTGAGATCTAAAACATCATAAGTATTGCTCATATCATGATCTAAAGGGACTCCACTACTAGTAACTTCGGCGAAAGCCAATCTCTCAGAAACATTTAATGCATCTTGAAAAAAAGAAACTACGCTTTGAGTAACCTTAATTAAGAAAGGTGAAACTCTAAAAATTTTTGCTTTTTTATTACTATATTTTTCGCACAAAGAAATTACTTCATCAGGATCCCAAGCCTTAGGACCAACTAGAGGAAGCGAAAGCTTATATGATTTAGGATTATTTATTGAGGAAACAATAATTTTTGCCATATCTTGAGTATTCATATAAGCTATTTTCGTTGGAGTACCACTCATCCAGACAGCTTGACTGTCTAACACAGGAATAGCAAATTGACTTATAACTCCTTGCATAAAAGCAGCACATTTAAAAATTGTATAGTCGAAATTAGATTTCTCTAAAAGTTTTTCAGTACAGTATTTTATATCCATTAAAGGTACGTTTCTAAATTTTTCTGTTAGTAAAATTGAAAGAAAAATAACCCTTTTTATTTTTTTAGATTCGCAAGCATTAAAAAGATTAAGTTTCCCATCCCAATCAGTCTCATATATACTTTTAGAGTCTTCAGGTCTACCCGTAGCACTATCAATAACTACTTCAATATCTTGTAAAGCATAATCTATATCTTTTGATATTAATAAATTTCCTTTTGTAAGTTCACACCCCCATTCTTGTAGAAATGAAGCTTTCCTAGGATTTCTAACAAAACATCTAACTTCATGCCCTTCTTCAATAGCTTTCTTTGCTATTTGTCTTCCAAGAGTTCCAGTTGCACCTACTAAGAGAATCTTCATACTTAAGGATGTACTTAACCTGTCGAGATTAACTCACTTTCTATAGTATTCGTGAGAATTAATCTCCTTGAAATTTTAATAATAATGCACCACCCACCAATCCAATAGGTATCAATATCCAGAAAACTGCTGCAATACTAAAAATTTCTTTAGCCATAGGTAACTTAATCATTTATCATAATTTAACGTTTACTTGCATTTTTTTGTTAAAAAAATAAATAATGCAAATATCTTTAAACTATTTAAGGTAGGGATAAAGATTTATTCATATGGATTCCTTTTACAGATCTGAAAAAGATGATGAATCTTATTACTGGAACTGGAACGGATTTAAAATCTTTTGGAGTGTTAAAGGGAAAGAAAATCCAAATCCAATAATTTTGCTTCACGGTTTCGGAGCAAGTAGCAAACATTGGAGAAACAATTCTAACTACTTTGCAAAAAAAGGATATTCTGTTTACTCAATGGATTTAATTGGATTTGGGAATTCAGCTCAACCAGGAGTAAAAGAGATCGGAAAATTAGATAATGGAGTTTGGAGTAATCAAGTGAATGATTTTATTCAGCAAGTAATTAGGCCAAAGACTTCTAAAAAAATCGTCTTAATAGGAAATTCTTTAGGTTCTTTAGTAGCTTTAACATGTGCTGTTTACTTTAAAAGTGAGATATTTTCTGTTATCGCATCTCCTCTCCCGGATCCACTTGTAATAAAGAGAAAGGAATCAAAAATTAATTCGATTTTTGCAAAATTTAAAACTATAATATCAAAAGTATTTTTTAGATTTTTCCCTTTAGAAATAATTTTATTACTCATAAATAAATTAGGGATAATAAGATTAGGACTTAATTCTGCTTATTTCAAAAAAGAAAAAATAGATACAGAATTAATTAATATTGTGAGAAAACCAGTTTTAAGAAAGACTGCAGCAAGATCATTAAGAGCTATGTGCATTGGTATGTCAACAAGAGACAATAAGTTAAAAGCTTCTTATCTTTTGGAACAACTAAGTAATTCAAAAAAAGTTCCTTTTTTATTATTATGGGGAGAAAAAGATAATTTCATCCCTTTATTTCTTGGTAAAAAGATTGCAAATTCCCATAGATGGGTAGAATTAAAAATAATATCCAATTCAGGTCATTGTGTGCATGATGAAGATTCTTCATTATTTAATAAAATTTCTCACGAATGGATTCGAAGTTTAAAAACCTTTTAAAATATGAAACACACATTATCAGTACTTGTTGAAGACGAATCAGGAGCTTTGAGTAGAATCTCAGGTCTTTTTGCAAGAAGAGGTTTTAATATCGATAGTCTTGCTGTTGGGCCTGCAGAATCAAAGGGGATTTCTAGATTAACGATGGTTGTAGAAGGTGATAATCAAACTCTTCAACAAATGACAAAACAACTTAATAAATTATTTAATGTTCTTGGAGTAGTAGATTTTACAAACCTTGCTGCCGTAGAGAGAGAATTAATGCTGCTTAAAGTTTCATCGAAAGAAAATACAAGAAGTAATATTTTGGATATAGTTCAAATTTTTCGAGCAAAAGTAGTAGATGTTTCAGATATCGCTTTAACACTTGAGGTAGTGGGTGATCCAGGGAAATTAGTTGCTTTAGAAAAGCTACTTGAACCATATGGAATTCTTGAGATTGCAAGGACGGGGAAAGTAGCCCTTAAGCGATCATCTGGGGTAAATACTGAAATGTTGAAAATAAATAAATACTCCTTAGAAATTTAATTAGAAATTATAATTTCATAAATCAAGTCTTCATTATCAATATTTTCTAAGATTTCAATTCCTTGCACAATTTTTCCAAAAATTGTGTACCTTCCATCTAATTCAGGAAATTTATTAGTTACGAAGAAAAACTCAGTTGACGAAGAATGCCTTTCTCCATTTTTCACCATAGCCAATGAGCCTTTTTCAAAAAAATTAGTTAGATTAACAATCTTGGAAGGATCTATAATCTGGGATTTATATAAAGGCTCAACATCTTTTTCTAATTTAATTTCTAAAGGGATATTGAGTCTTATTTGATTTTGATCCTGTTTTTTATAATTACTTTCTGCGTAAATACCTGAATGTATTATTTTTACTTGTGGATAATTTATTATTTTATAAAACCTTTTATTTTTATAAATATTGTTTTTAATATTATCAATAAAATTATAAACGGTAACTGGATTATTTTCACCATATAATTTTACATCGAAATTACCTTTAGAAGTCTTGAAAGCTACTATATGGTCCTTTTTAGTACAATTAATATCAAGCTTTTTACAGTAATAATTGGAATCAAAAAAACTCTCATAACTGCAACCTGTGAGTAATAACGAGGATATCTTAAAAAGGAAAAGCAGTTTTAGTGAATAAAGACTTCCTATTTTAAACCCTCCAAGTTTACATTTAAAAATTTAGC
The DNA here is from genome assembly GCA_003209055.1 of Prochlorococcus sp. AG-670-O13. Taxonomy (GTDB): domain Bacteria; phylum Cyanobacteriota; class Cyanobacteriia; order PCC-6307; family Cyanobiaceae; genus Prochlorococcus_A. The sequence continues at coordinate 4,566 of QCTB01000036.1, read as the reverse complement.
TAGTCTTGCCCCTTCTTCTTCAACTTGGAGTAATGGTTTAAGTTCCCCTGCTCCACTTAGAGGAAGCACTTTTTTTCTACCCTTAAGAACCAAGGCTATTCTTCTCCTTGGATTAAATCCCTCACTAATATCCAATTTTACGGATTTAATCTCACTGAAATTTATTTTAACTTCAACATCTTTAAACAAACCTTTCCTTTTAATTTCTACAAATTGGGAATTTTTGTCAAAAGTATTGATACCTGAACCGAAATTTATGAATACCAAATACCACAAATATATGTTTAACAAATTAGCTAATAAACCATAAGCCCCCATAATTATTCCTTGAGGAATAAAAATTAATGATGAAGGATTTCCTAAAGGAAGTAGATCTTTTCCAGTATAACTTGATATTGCAGCCAAGATAAAACCTACACCGCCAATGGTAAGCATTCCTCCAATGAGATAATTTGATATTTTTCTTGACCCATTAATTTTCTGTTCAATTTTATTGAAAGATGAAAGATTAGAATCCATAATTTATTTATCTAGTTCTTATTACACTTGATTTAACAATAAATATAAAGTATTCTTACCTATTTTTTAATAAAAAAGTCAGGAAAGCTTTACAAGGCATTTCATATATACAAATATTTCCCCACTTTACTCTCAATCTTTGTTACAGTCACACGGTATCCCGATGCTAAAAACGATTTCTCATGACGATCGCCGTTGGAAGCGCCCCACAGAGAGGATGGTTTGATGTCCTTGATGATTGGTTAAAGCGCGACCGGTTTGTATTTATTGGTTGGTCCGGACTACTCCTTTTACCTTGCGCATACCTTGCAATTGGTGGATGGTTTGTCGGAACAACATTTGTTACCTCTTGGTACACACATGGAGTTGCAAGCTCATACCTTGAAGGTTGTAACTTTTTAACAGCAGCTGTAAGTACCCCTGGAGATGCCATGGGACACAGTCTTCTATTTCTATGGGGCCCTGAAGCCCAAGGAAGTTTCGTAAGATGGCTACAATTAGGTGGCCTTTGGAACTTCGTTGCATTACATGGAGTCTTTGGCCTTATTGGTTTTATGCTTCGTCAATTTGAAATTGCTGGTCTTGTAGGAATTAGACCTTACAATGCGTTAGCTTTTTCAGCAGTAATTGCAGTATTTACAAGTATTTTCCTTATTTATCCTTTAGGACAACATAGTTGGTTCTTTGCACCTTCTTTTGGTGTAGCTGCCATCTTCCGTTACATCCTATTTATTCAAGGCTTTCACAATATCACTTTAAATCCATTTCATATGATGGGTGTTGCTGGAATTCTTGGGGGAGCACTACTTTGCGCCATTCATGGAGCTACAGTTCAAAATACATTGTATGAAGATACAAGTATTTACACAGATGGTAAAGTTCAAAGTTCAACTTTCAGAGCTTTCGATCCAACTCAAGAAGAAGAAACCTATTCAATGATTACAGCGAATAGATTTTGGAGCCAAATTTTTGGTATTGCTTTCTCTAACAAGCGTTTCCTTCACTTCTTGATGTTATTTGTACCTGTTATGGGTATGTGGACATCTTCAATTGGTATTGTTGGTTTAGCACTCAATTTAAGAGCTTACGATTTTGTTAGCCAAGAAATACGTGCTGCAGAAGATCCAGAATTTGAAACTTTCTATACAAAAAATATACTTTTGAACGAAGGTATGCGAGCATGGATGTCTTCTGTGGATCAACCACACGAAAATTTTGTATTCCCTGAGGAGGTTCTTCCACGTGGAAACGCCCTTTAATAATTTATTAAGAGCTCCAAACCAAAGTATTGAAGAAACTGGCTATGCCTGGTATGTAGGCAACGCAAGACTAATCAATTTATCTGGACGTTTATTAGGAGCTCACATTGCTCACTCTGGACTTATTGTCTTTTGGGCGGGAGCAATGATGCTCTTTGAGGTTAATCACTTTACATTTGATAAACCTATGTGGGAGCAAGGTTTAATCTGTATGCCTCACGTAGCAATGTTTGGATATGGTATTGGACCTGGTGGTGAGGTTACAGACATCATGCCTTTCTTCCAGGCTGGTGTGGTTCACCTAATAGCTTCAGCAGTTCTTGGCTTTGGTGGAATTTACCACTCACTAGCTGGTCCTGAAAAGCTTGAAGAAGACTTTCCTTTTTTCTCTACCGATTGGAGAGATAAAAATCAAATGACTAATATCCTTGGTTACCATTTGATTGTTTTAGGAGTAGGTGCTCTAGCTTGGTCAGTAAACTGGTGTTTTATTGGTGGTGCTTATGATACCTGGGCTCCTGGAGGAGGAGAAGTTAGATTGGTCAACCCAACACTTGATCCAAGAGTTATTCTTGGCTATTTATTTAGATCTCCATGGGGAGGCGCTGGTTCAATAATCGGTGTTAACTCAATCGAAGATATTGTTGGAGGTCATGTTTATGTGGGTGTAACTGCAATTATTGGTGGTATATTTCACATCTTTACCAAACCTTTTGGATGGGCAAGACGCGCATTTATTTGGAATGGAGAAGGACTTCTCAGCTATGCACTAGGTGGAATTTGTGTTGCAAGTTTTATTGCCTCAACATTCATCTGGTTTAATAATACAGCTTATCCTTCAGAATTTTATGGACCAACAAATGCTGAAGCTTCACAGGCCCAAAGCTTTACTTTCCTTGTGAGAGATCAAAGAATTGGAGCTAATGTAGGTTCAACAATGGGGCCAACTGGATTAGGTAAGTATCTCATGAGATCTCCTACAGGTGAAATTATATTTGGTGGTGAAACAATGAGATTTTGGGACTTCAGAGGACCATGGTTAGAACCTTTAAGAGGACCTAACGGATTGAGCCTTGAGAAGATCCAAAATGATATTCAGCCATGGCAAGTAAGAAGAGCAGCTGAATATATGACTCATGCTCCTAATGCTTCTATCAACTCTGTTGGAGGTATTATTACTGAGCCTAATGCTGTAAACTTTGTCAATCTTAGACAATGGCTGGCAGCAGCTCAATTCTTCTTAGGATGGTTTACATTCATCGGTCACCTTTGGCATGCTGGTCGTGCTAGAGCAGCCGCTGCCGGTTTCGAAAAAGGAATTGACAGAAAGAGTGAGCCAGCTCTAGAAATGACTGATTTAGATTAATTCTAAATCACCTTTTAAAGCCCTACGTATGTAGGGCTTTTTTTATGTAAAAATTCCTTCATTAATTAAACTTTTTCTCAGCCATGGCAAACTTAAACCCATCACATTGCTGAAACAACCTTCTATCTTTTCAATATATTTACCTCCTCTTCCTTCTAAAGCAAATCCTCCAGCGCAATATAGTGGTTCAAGAGAATCTACATAACTTTTTATCTCTTTATCTTGTAATTTGCAAAAAAATACTTTAGAACTCACTGTCTTTTTTATTTCTTTAGAAACCCTAATTACTTGTGATGTTAAATCAAAATTACCAAATATTAAAGTATGGCCGGTATGTAGAAAACCAAACTCACCCGACATTCTTTTCCATCTATTGAATGCCTCTTGTTTATCTGAAGGTTTTCCAAAAGCAATTCCATTAAATTCGAATATTGAATCACAACCAAGGATTTCCACAGGACCATAATTAAACTTTTTTGGAAAATCTATTTCCTGAATATTACACGAAATACTTTTAGCCTTTTGAAAAGATAATTCGAGAGCCAAATTAGATATATTTTTCTCTTTTATTGAGGATTCATCAAAATTACTTGATTTTTGAATAAATTCGATTTTAGAACTTTCTAGTAATTTCTTTCTAGATTGAGAAGCAGAGGCTAGAATTAACACAAAATTTTTATTGAATTATAGTTTAATTTACTAATTAATAAAGTTTAAAATCATAATAAATAACTAATGGAATTTAAAGAGAGTATAAATCCTAAGAATAAACCAATCATGGTCTTGGGGACTTCTAGTGGAGCGGGTAAATCATTAACAGTGACAGCAATATGCAGACTACTTAAAAACTTAGGGGAACAGCCGATACCTTTTAAAGGGCAAAATATGAGTAATAACGCATGGGTAGATTGGAATGGAGGGGAGATGGCATATTCACAAGCATTACAAGCTTTTGCTTCTGGAATTGTTCCTTCATCAGAGATGAATCCTATCTTGCTAAAACCTCAAGGTAATTCAACTAGCGAAGTCATTCATCTGGGTAAAAGTATAGGAATTACAACTGCAAAAGATTACTACAATGATTGGTTTACTCCAGGATGGGAAATAATAATAAAAAGTTTAAATTCTATTTATAAGAAAAGCCCTAATTGTCGATTAATTATTGAGGGTGCAGGAAGTCCTGTGGAGATGAATTTAATTCATAGGGACCTTACTAACTTGCGAGTTGCAAAATATTTGGGTGCAAATTGCATTTTAGTAACTGATATTGAAAGAGGAGGGGTATTTGCACAAATAGTTGGGACTCTTGAATTAATGAAGCCAGAGGAAAGAAAGCTTATTAAAGGTATATTGATAAATAGATTTAGAGGGGACATTTCATTATTTGAAGAAGGGAAAAAATGGATAGAAGATAAGACTCAA
>QCTB01000035.1 GCA_003209055.1 Prochlorococcus sp. AG-670-O13 | reverse complement strand
ACGCTTACATCCCAACTAGTTCCTACATATCCCTTTAGAGGAATATCTGAAATGAAAATTAATAGCCTTTTATTAAGAGAACTTTCTAAATATGATTATCTTCTTAGTGATATTGATTGCATTAGTTTTTTTACTAATTGGGATCTAATGGTTTTCCCAGGATGGAGATCTTATATGAATTCAGGAGAAAAGATATCTCTAAATATCTATAAACATAAAAACTTAGTGAGGAATCCATTAGCAGTCGAAAGAATTATTAATAGACTTCTTATATAGCTGTAGATAGACCTAAGTGCCTTATTAAAGAGTCGGTTTTTGGTTCTCTTCCTCTAAATAGTTTAAATACTTCTAGAGGAGATAAACTTCCTCCTAGACTTAAAACTGTGTTTTTAAATTTCTCACCAATTTCTTTTATATTTTGATTATTCTCTAAATCAGCTTCTTCAAACATAGAAAAAGCATCTGCACTAAGAACCTCAGCCCATTTATAAGAATAATATCCAGCCGAATAACCTCCTGCGAATATGTGACTAAAACAGCAAAGGAATTTATCTTCTTGAATAGGTTCGATTACAGTTGTATTTCTGGCAATTTCTTTTCTGATATCATTGGAATTTTTACCCTGATTACTTTTAATATTGCTGTGTAATCTAATATCGGTAATTGCAAAATGTAATTGTCTTAGAGTAGCCATGCCACAATTAAAAGTTCTATTCTTAGCCAATTTTTCGAAATTCTCATCAGATAAGCTTTCCCCTGTTTCATAATGCTTCGCAATATTTAATAAGGTGTTTTTGTGAAAACACCAGTTTTCCATAAATTGGCTTGGGAGTTCAACGGCATCCCATTCAACATTATTTATACCTGCTGCTTGTGGAAGCTTTACTGTTGTAAGCATATGTTGAAGACCATGACCAAATTCATGGAAAAGGGTTTGAACTTCATCAAAACTCATCAAACTTGGTTTATCTTTGGATGGTGGAGTTTGATTGCAAACTAAATAAGCAACAGGTAATGTATTTCTTCCAATATTATTTTTGTTAAGGCATTCATCCATCCATGCACCTCCTCTCTTTGACTCAGGACGTGAGTAGGGGTCAAGATAAAATGAAGCTATTTTCTCATCATTTTTATTTAAGATATTAAAAAATAAGACGTCATCATTCCAAATAGGAGCTTGATTACTGGCCTCTATTACTTTAATTTCGAATAGCTTTTCACTAAGATTAAAAAGACCTTTTAAAACATCATTAAGAGGGAACCAAGGTCTAAGTGATTCTTGATCTAAATTAAGTTTTTCCTTTCTTAGAAGCTCAGACCAATAGCTTATATCCCAAGATTGAAGAGTTTCTGACTCAGAAAATCCATTATCCTTTGAAAACTTATTAAGGATGTCCAATTCATTTTTGGCTGTTTTAAAGGCAGGCTCTCTTAACTCCTCTAAAAGTTTCTCAACATTTTTTATTTCCTTAGCCATTTTTGTTGAAAGACTCAATTCTGCCCAGCTTTCATAACCAAGAAGCTTAGCCTGTTTAGTCCTGAGAGATAGGATCTCCTCAATAATCAAAGAGTTATTTTTTTCTCCATTAGAGGCTCTGCTCACAAAAGCTTTATATAATTTTTCCCTCAGGTTACGATCTTTGGCATATGTCATAAATGCGGTATAAGTCGGAATATCTAAACTTAACTTCCAAGGGCCGTTTTTTGAATCAGCTTCCCCATCTTTTTTTAAGTGTGCATGAGCTGATGTTGACATTAATTCTAAGACTCTTTCTGGGAGTCCTTCTATTTGAGATGGATCTTTTAAGATTAAGAACCAAGAATTCGTAGCATCTAAGACATTATTGCTGAAATTTGTAGATAGTTTCCCAAGCTTCTCCGAAATAATATTAAATTCTTTCTGGTCATCTATATTTAATGAAATCCCCCTATGTTGCATTTCGAGGATTTCTTTATCTAGGATTCTATTTCTAATTTGATCAAAATTATTTGTTTCTTTAAGCTTTACTAAAGCATTATAAATAATTTTACTTTGTCCAAACTTATTACTTAAATTAATAATTTCAGGCAAAAATTTTGAGTAAATTTCTCTTAAACTTTCAGAGTTTTTTACGCCATTAAGATGACTTACAACTCCCCAACTCCATCTGAGAATTTCATTTACTTCATTTAAAGGGTTAATTACTTTGTCCCATTCTAAAATTTCATGGTTTAAGTAACTAGATAAAAATTTTTCAATACTCTTGAAATCTAGATTTATTTTTTCTATGACGCTTGGGAACTCTTGATTAATTCTCTCGGTAGTAAATTTTTGAAATTCTGGTAATTCTCCATAATTAAAAATTGAAGTTTCCATTTTATCGAAGATTAAAATTGACTAATGTTTGAAATTAACCCAACCAATTTAGCCAAAGTTAGTTGTTGACTGAGAGCGTTGGTTGAAGATTCATATAAATTAATAGCGATTTTTGGCCAAAAACCTATTACTAAAGTAGGCAGTAATAAACTAAACCCAATTGTTAATTCTCTACCATTCATTTCTTTTACAGTTGCTAATGCAGGGATTCTAGGTCCGAAAAATACTCTTCTACACATTGAAAGAAGGTATATGGGGGTTAATACAAGACCGATTGCTGCAATAAGAATTGTGATGGATCTAAAAAGAGAACTAAAACCCTCTTGACTTGTGATTCCCAAGAATACGGTGATTTCGCTTATGAACCCACTCATTCCTGGTAAAGCCAGAGACGCTAATGAGCTAGCCAGAAAAAAGGCAAAAGTTATTGGTAATACTTTTGCTAAACCACCCATATTAGGGATTGATAGGGTATTTGTTCTTTCATAAAAGGAACCCGTTACGAAGAACATAGCTGCTGCTATAAGTCCGTGGCTTATCATTTGGAGCATTGCTCCGCTTATACCTAAAGCGTCCACTGCTCCTATTCCTAGAAGAACAAACCCCATATGACTTACTGAACTACATGCGATTCTTCTTTTTACATTATCTTGTGCAAATGCGTTTAAGGCTCCATAAATAATATTGATGATTCCAAGAATAATTAAAGCAGGTGCAAGTTGTAGATGTACTTCTGGTAATATTTGAACATTAAATCTTAAGAGAGCATATCCTCCCATTTTTAAAAGGATTCCCGCTAATAACATTGATACCGGGGCATTAGCTTCTCCATGAGCATCAGGCAACCAAGTATGCAATGGGAAGATAGGAAGTTTAACTCCAAAACCTATTAAAAACCCTAGATAGGATAATAATGCGAGACTACCTGTTACATGCTTATTTGTTAAGTCGGTAAGATTCAAGGTAAATGTATCTCCACTCAGTGCAAGTGCAAGGCCACTAATAAGTATTAGTAAGGAAGCTAAAGCAGTATAAAGAATAAATTTTGTAGCTGCATATAATTTTTTCTTTCCTCCCCAAATAGCAATAAGAAGATAAACAGGAACCAATTCCAACTCCCAGGCTAAGAAAAATAATAAGAAATCTTGAGAAAGGAAAACTAATGCTTGAGCTGAGGCCTGCACTAACAAAAGAGCAAAATATAAATTCGATTTTTTCTTTATCTTCCAACTGGCTGCAGCGGATAAGAATGTAATTAATCCACTCAAAGCTACTAATGGTGCAGATAATCCATCTACACCTAAAGACCATTCTAAGCCTATTGAAGGAAGCCAAGTTGCTCTCTCGACAAGTTGTAGTCCGCTATTTGTGGGATCAAATTTTTGGGAAAGTACTCCTAAAATTAATAAAAAATCTAAAAATAAAAAACTTAATGAGATATTTCTTGGGAGTGTATTATCTTCTCCTTCCTTGGAACTTAAGAAAGGCATTATCAATGCACCAATTAAGGGTAAAAAAACAATAGAGGTTAGAAAAGGGAAAGATTCGAAATTCATCAATATAATGAACAATTCTATTATTCTAGTTGAAGTTGTTCTAGCTTGAGACTATAACATTAAAAATGCCTAAGTAAAACTACTTACCAGAGATATCCTTAAATTGACTCCCATTCGTTTGAACATTCAAGTATGGAGCTCTACTTGCCACGCCTGACTTCTCCCAAGCTTTTACCATAGCTTGACTGACTTCTCTCCCATTATCCTTTTTACATAAAGCTAAGATACTTGGCCCAGCCCCGCTAATCGCACAGCCTAAAGCACCTGCTTTTAGAGCGGCATCCTTAACTTCTAACCCACCTTTAATAAGTTTCCATCGGTATGGTTCATGTAATTTATCAAACATACCCTCTCTTATTAATTCATCATTACCAGTTTTTAAGCCATTTAATAATAAAGTAAGAGCTCCCATATTTGTTACTGCATCAGAAATTGGTACATTCTTTGGCATTACTCTTCTTGCTTCACTTGTACTTAAACGAATAGCAGGTATTGCAACTACAACTTTAATGGACTCGTGCCATTCACATCTAATAATTCTCCATCTCTGAGAGGATGACCTAGCTGTTAAGCAAAGACCCCCCAAAAGAGAAGGAACTACATTATCAGGATGACCTTCAATATCAATTGCAAGTTCTAAAAGTTTTTCTTTGGGTAATGGTGAGTTCATAATAGCATTAGCGCCGATTAGTCCTGCAACAATCGCTGTAGCGCTACTACCTAGTCCTCGAGCAGGAGGAACTGCTAATTTTACTCTCGCTTCAAGGGCAAAAGGTTCGATATTGGCACTTTCCCATACTTTCTGTGCGGCCCTAAAAACTAAATTTTCTGGCCCTCCTCTTAAATGATTACCATCGGTACTCTCCATTATCAAATCAAATCGATCTCCACCTCCTTCTATTCTTGTAAAAATAAATTCATTATATAGGTCTAATGCTGCACCAAGACAATCGAATCCAGGGCCAAGATTAGCAGTCGTAGAAGGAACTGTTACTATTATTTTTTTTCCTACTTCTGGAGAAGACATATAAAAATTATTCTATTTGTAAAAGCATTTTTGCTCTGCAGGCTGCGCTAAATAGTCCAAACTCTTCATCTAAGATTACATTTATAGGTATATTTTTAAGAATATCTTTTAATCTTCCTTTATCTAAAAATTGTTTCATAAATAAACCTGATTTAAAGTTTATGAAATGTTTTGGAGCTGTCCCTCCTGAAATCCATAAACCTCCAAAACACAATTCCTGAAGAGCAACGTCTCCCAGAAATGAGGCATAACTATCTAACCACATCCTCTGCACTTGCATCATTAGCGGATCCGCCTGATTAGAAAGATTACAAATTTTTTGAGGAAGTTCTTTCCTCAAATTATCAGAAATTTTTAATTCTTTTAAATCTTTTTGTAGAGGATGGTTTTTAGCATCAGGTTTGCTAAGTCTCCATTCGGCTATTCTTGATAACCCAGTACCACTAATTATTCTTTCACAAGATACCCTTTCGACTTTTAAGGAATTTTTGAGCCAATTCTTTAATTCCCACTCTAATGCTGACTTTGGAGAGTATTCAGCATGACCACCTTCGCTAGCTAAGACTTTTACTTTACTTCCAGATATTATGCCTTTTGCAATACCCAGACCAGTTCCGGCACCAACAATTGCATGCAAATCTTTATTAGGGCCAGCTTTATGGTCTCCTATTTGAATAGAAGAATATTGACTTTTTTTTAAAAAAGGTATTCCATAAATTTGCACTGCAAAATCATTTACTAGCTCGCAACTTTTAAATTTAAATTTCTTTTTTAATTCATTGCCAGAAATATTCCATGACAAATTAATAATTTTTGCATTGTTGTTAGATATTGGACCTGCTACAGCGAAACAAGCAGATAAAGGATAAGTAATATTTTTGCATTTATTTTTTAGAAAATCCTCTAAAATTAAATCAATTGAATTCCATTCGGCAGATACATATTTTTTTTTTAAAATTAAATTAGGAGAATTAGCATTAAGATCATTTTTGAAAATTCCCAATAGAACTTTTGTACCTCCTAGATCACAAGCAAGAAAATTCATCTTTTCAAAATTAATCTGTTCTTCCTTTTTTTTCTATTAAATTATTCATTAATTTATAAAGATCATCTAATTTAAAAATTCCTAAGTTTTTCCCATCCAAGGCTCTTAAAGCAATTGAATCAACTTGTTCTTCCTTATCGCCAATTACAGCAATTAAAGGAATTCTTCCTATAGTTGCTTCCCTTATCTTATAGCCTATTTTTTCATTTCTAATATCAATTTTTGAACGATATCCCTTAGAGTTTATTTGTTGGTTAAATTCTAAACATTTTTCAATATTCCTATCGGTAATGCTCAACAAAATAATTTGATACGGTGCAAGCCATATCGGGAATTTAGCTTCATATTGTTCAATTAAGATTCCTATAAATCTTTCAAAAGATCCCAAAATTGCCCTATGAAGCATTACTGGATTTTTTTTCTCATTATCAATATCTACAAAAGTTGCATCCAATCTTATAGGCATCGAGAAATCAACTTGAATAGTCCCGCATTGCCAAACTCTATTAAGACAATCTTTTAAAGAGAATTCTATTTTTGGACCATAAAAGGCTCCTTCTCCAGGTTGTAGTTCCCATTTTATACTTTTATTATCAAGAGCCTTGGTAAGTGCCTCTTCTGATTTATCCCAAATATCTTCACTACCCACCCTTTTTTCTGGACGGGTAGATAATTTGATAATAATTTCATCAAAACCAAAAGTTTTATAAACTTCGAAAACAAGATCAATAAAAGTAGACACCTCGGCTTGAATTTGTTCTTCTGTGCAGAAAATGTGTGCATCATCCTGAGTAAAATTTCTAACTCTCATTAATCCGTGCAATGCACCAGAGGGTTCATTTCTGTGACAAGAGCCAAATTCAGCAAGCCTAATAGGTAAATCTTTATAACTTTTTAAACCTTGATTAAATACTTGTATATGACATGGACAATTCATTGGTTTAATTGCATAAGTTCTATTTTCTGATGCAGTTGTGAACATATCGTCTCTGAATTTTTCCCAATGCCCTGATTTCTCCCAAAGAGATTTATCTACAGCTTGTGGGGTCTTGATCTCCTGATAATTATTTTTTTTAAGTATTTCTCTTACATATTTTTCAAGAACTTGGTAAATTGTCCATCCATTTGGATGCCAAAAAATCATACCTGGTGATTCTTCTTGTATATGGAAGAGTGAATGCTTTTTCCCAAGTTTTCTATGATCTCTTTTTTCAGCTTCTTCAATTCTTGTTAAGTAATCATTGAGTTCTTTCTCTTTAGCCCAAGCAGTTCCATATATTCTTTGTAATGATTCATTTTCACTTTTACCTCTCCAATATGATCCAGATAATTTTAATAATTTAAAATGTCTAAGATGTCTTGTATTTGGCACATGAGGACCTCTGCACATATCAATATATTCTTCATGTTTGTATAAATTGATTAAACATTCATCAGGAATTTCTTCAATTATTCTTAATTTAAAAGTCTCGTCCCTTTCTTGAAAAGTTTTAATTGCTTCTTTTTTAGTAACTTGTAAAATTTCAACATCATAATTTGTTTTAATTAAGTTATTAATTCTTTTTTCTATTTTTATTAAATCCTCAGGCGTAAGTCTATATTCTGAAAAAATATCATAATAAAAGCCATTATCAATTACTGGACCAATTGCCATTTTTATATTTGGATAAAGTTGTTTAACGGCATGACCAATCAAATGAGCAAAAGAATGTCTAATTATTTCGAGACCTTCTTTGTCTCGGGATGTAATTATTACTACTTTAGAATCATCATTGATAGGAAGTTTTGCATCATAAAGAACATCATTCACTTTCCCTGCAATCGTTGCTTTGGCTAATCCTGCACCAATACTTTGTGCAATTTCAAGAATAGTTACAGCTTTTTCGAATACTTTTTTTGTGCCGTCAGGAAGTGTTATCTCTGGCATGATTTATTGCTCCATCGCGAAGAAACCTAATTCTGATTTGACCCTACTGAGAGTTTTATTTGCTACTGCTTCAGCTTTCCTCCTACCTTCGAGAAGTATTTTATTTAGTTCAAATGGATCGTTAATCAGAACCTTATATCTTTCTTGAATTGGATTAAGCGATTCTATAACTTGTTCTGTAAATATTTTTTTAAAAGTACCCCATCCTGTTTGGGATAAATCATTTTCTAATTTAGAAATTTCTTCACCACTTAATAATGAATAAATCATTAAGAGATTTCTAGATTCAGGCCTTTCGGGATTATCAAATTCCATTCCCATGTAACTATCACTTTTTGCTCTTTTTATTTTTTTTGTGATTATTTCAGGGCTATCTAACAAATTAATTCTACTGCCCTCATTAATGTCACTTTTACTCATCTTTTTTGACCCATCATTTAAGCTCATTATCTTAGAACCTTTTTTCATAATTATTGGCTGAGGAATTTTTAATATATTTTTCTCCTTATTAAATTTGGCATTAATTCTCTGTTGTGCAATATCTCTAGCAAGTTCTAAGTGTTGTTTTTGATCTTCTCCAACTGGAACGTAATCAGCATCGTAAAGCAAAATATCCGCAGCCATTAAAATTGGATAATCAAATAATCCAATAGAAACATTATTTCCTTGTTGTAAAGATTTTTCCTTGAATTGGATCATTCTTTCCATCCAATTAATTGGAGTCATGCAATTTAATATCCAACAAAGTTCTGAATGTGCAGATATCTGACTTTGAACAAAAATAGAACAAATTTTAGGATCTATTCCGCAAGCTACATACAAAGCTGCCGTAGATAGTGTGTTTCTAGAAAGTTGTTTTGGATCATAATTTGTAGTAATTGCATGCAAATCAACAACACAAAGAAATGTTTCATGATTTTCTTGAAGTGCAACCCAATTTTTTATTGCTCCAAGCCAGTTCCCAATATGTAAATCTCCTGTTGGTTGAACTCCAGAAAGAATCCTTTTTTTATTTGTCATCCAATTCTTCTTTTTCTTGTTTGTTTGGCTGAATCTCTTCAGTAGGAGAATTTTTAATTGGCCTTGCAAAGGGATCAGGTGTTGAAGATTTACTCTTGTTTTCAGAAATTGCTGCTTTATTAGGTGAAGATGAGTTTTTGTTGTTTTTTGCAAATTTGGTAATTGCTTCCATTAAGCTTTTATCTTCAATCATCTCGCTAAGTGTCCTAACTGAAAAGCCTAGAACTGCAACCGTAGATTTAAGTTGGAAAGCCTCTTGTATTGACTTAACCGCTCTCATTTCATTATCACTTAATCTTATTCGAAATCCGCCTCCCTCTCTATAACCTCCTGATCTATTCCTAAAGTTATTTCTATCATTATTATTTCGATTTCTGTAGTTCTCTTGAACTGAATTATTATCGTAATTTGAATTCGACATCTTAAGGATTCTTTTTTTATCTAAACAGTCTATTAACTTACCACCCTGTTATGCAAGAAGTCTTAAATTGAATCTTAAAATTCTTATTCATAATTGAAGAGTTATGTAATTTTGCTTTTTTTCATTCACAAATTGCATTAGAGTAGAATAAGAGTATTAAAGTATTGTGTTTGATATTACCAAAGAAAACCTTTTAAAAGATTTAATAAAGTTTCCGAAAAAAAACATATTTATAATTCTCCTTTTATTAGGTTTTGGTGAATGGTTTGTGAGTGATTTAATAAATTTTGCAGGAGGTTCAATTGGGTTTTTCATTTTATGTTTTGGTGGATATTTTTATTTAAAAAATGAAAAGCCAAAATTTAATGAACCAAGAGACTTAGTTGGATGGATAAAACTTTGTAATGAAGATTTAGATTTCTTTGAGGAGCTTGAATCGAAAAATAATTTGGAAAAACAAAATATAAAAAGACAAAAATCTCTTGAATCAATACTTCAAAGAGAAAAAAAAGAAGCTATATATTGTATCGGTCA
>QCTB01000034.1 GCA_003209055.1 Prochlorococcus sp. AG-670-O13 | reverse complement strand
CAATAGATGCAGATCTTCAAATCCCTGATACTTCCGCTTTTAAGAAATATACAAAATGGGATCCAGAATATTCTTTTGATCAAACAATGATGGATCTTTTAAATTATTGGAGGAAGCTTGTTGACAAGAATGGAAATGTTTACTTACAAAGATAATTTGAAATTTGATATTGCTATTCTTGCGGGAGGATTGGGTTCTAGACTTAATAATACAGAATCACGACCAAAACCTTTGGTTGATATAAATGGTAAAAGTTTGTTATCAAGACTGATAGTTTCTCTTGAGAAAACAAACCTAATCTCGAAATTTCATATTCTCACATGTAATGAAAGCAGAATTTTTGATGAAATTCTTGGTAAAGAAATACAAAGCACTTTATATGATGTTTATAGCGAGCCTAAAAGAAGTGGAAGGATTGGAGCAATTAAATATTTTTTGACTTGTAATACTAAGGTTGATAAATTTTTTGTGTGTAATGGAGACACATTATTCAGAAATTTAATTGCAAATAATATTTTAGATTCAGTCAAAAAATTTAATTCTGAACCAATTATCTATCTAGCAAATGATGACTCGACAAGAGAGGATTATAAAAAAGTTTTTTTAGATAACCACTTGAAAAGTTATTACCAAAATTCAGGACTGTTTTTTTTGACAAGAGAATGGTTTTGCAAAAAAATCATTGAGATGCCAAATTTATTAGATATTGATGAGATCCTTTTTTCTAGTGAAATTAAAGTAAATTATGGATTTTTAGATACGTCTTTATTAGATGCCGGAACTCCTGATAGACTTTCTTATATAAGGAGCATAATTAATTGAATATTGTAAGAGTCCCTTTTAGAGTTTCACTTTTTGGAGGTGGAACAGATTTTGAGCATTTTTATATTAAAAAAAATGCTACTGTAATAAGCTTTACTATCAATAGATATTGTTATATAACACTAAGAAAACTTTTACCTTATTACAAGGCTAAATATAGATTATCTTGGGCAAAATTGGAGGAAGCTGAAACTATTGATCAACTTACTCATCCAAGTGTAAGGGCATGTCTTAAATATTTAAAAATAAAAGATCCATTAGAAATTCATACTGTTGGAGATTTGCCAGCCAGATCTGGATTGGGTTCTTCTTCGGCTTTTACAGCATGTCTTTTAACTGCACTAAGTATTTATAAGAATATACAATTTGATGTTTCTAAAATTGCTGATCAAACTATTTACGTAGAACAAAATGTTTTAAAAGAAGAGGTAGGTGTTCAAGACCAAATTCAAGTTTGTCATGGTGGTTTTAACATCACAACTATTTTTTCAGACTCAAAATATTCAATCCTATCTTTAAATAATAGTTCAGCTATTGTTAGAGAGATAAGTGAATCCCTTATTCTTGTTTATTCTGGCATATCAAGAAACTCATCAGATATACATAAAGATCAAATTACAATGTTGGATGCTGATAAAAGCTTAAAATCACTTAATAAAATAAATTCTATTGCTGAAGATTTTGCTTTAAAACTTACAAGTCATAGTGCAAATTTTGAATATTTCTCTTCATTACTTCAAGAATCATGGGAAGCTAAATCTTCAATTTTTCCAATTGGACCTGTTTCTGAAGAATTAATGAATATTTATAATTCTGGAATTAAATCTGGAGCAGCATGTGGGAAATTACTTGGCGCAGGTGGTGGAGGTTTCTTTGCTTTTTTTGTTCCCCTTCTGAAGCAAAAAAAATTTATACAAAAAATGTCTAGATATATCTGTGTGCCCGCTGATATAACTTTCTCTGGAATTGAGAGAGTTCTATGAATTTATTTGATCATTATTACGTTAATAAATCTGCAGCAATATCCAAATTCAACCTTAAAACAAATATTGTTAATAGGAAAGCAATCTTTATTGATAGAGATGGAATCTTAATAAAAGATGTAAATCACATAAAATCATCTGATCAAGTAAAGTTATGCAAAAATGTACAAGAGTTTCTTGAACATGCGAAATTGAATAAATTTAATATAGTCGTTGTTACAAATCAATCATCAGTATCAAGAGGAATAATAAATTTCTCCGAATATGTAAAATTAACAGAAAAGTTTTTATCTTATTTACCAATAAATTTATATCCAGATAATATTTTTACAAGTTTTCATCTCCCTGGGAATCAATCTGGTCTTGAGAATTTTAATTGGCGCAAACCTGGCATTGGAATGTTTGAATATGCTTTAAATAAATACAACTTTAACCTTAATGATTCAATTATGATAGGTGATAAGCTATCTGATTTAATTCCAGCTCATGAGTGTAAAGTTGGTAATTTAATTTATATTAAATCTGATATTCATGCTGATGAAATAAATAAAGTAAAAGAATGGAATGATAAATCTATTAATAAAATAAAGATAATGGACCAATTAGATTTTTTTAAAGTCATTAGTTAATGTATATATTTGCTGCAAAATATTGGTAGATATCAAAAATTTAATTCAATAATTTAAAGTAAGATAAAGTTAATAGCATCCAAAATATTTATTGATGAAATGTTAATAGATAATGATTCTGAAGAAAAATACAAATATGATTTTATCGAGAGAAATAAAGTCCTATCAAATTCTAAATTTAATGTCTTTTTTGATCATCTGAAGACAAATGATGGATACGATATTAAGGATTTCATGGTAGTAAAGCCTAAGATATCAAATGATGATAATGTAGTCGGGATTTGTGTTATACCAATACATAATAAAAAATTTTATCTAATGAAAGGGTGGAGGCATCAATTTAATGACTTTGTATTCCAAGCTCCCTCAGGTTTTGTTGAAAAAGATGAGTCTCCCTCTCAAACAGCTTTAAGAGAATTATTTGAGGAAGTATCATTTCACTGCGATTCTCAAAATTTAATAAGTCTTGGAACATATCTTCCAGATGCAGGATTAATAGAGGGGAAAGTAGCTCTATTTTTAGCTATGAATTGTATAAAGAAGGATGAGTTTTATATTAATGAAATTGGAACTGGAGATATGGTTTCTTTCACACAACAAGAAATTATGAATCTTATTAATAGTGAGTCAAATATAGGTGGGAGCACAATAGTAACTGCATTAAGAGGAATAAGTTACCTTCAAAAGCTTTAGAGTTAATTATGAACAACTCAAATATGTTTTTTTAAGACCAATTGATAAATCTGTCTTAATTTTCCAATCCAGCTCCTTTAGAGCTTTTTCACAATTTAATGAAAGAGCAGTTGGAATATCTGGTTTTTCAATATTATTCGTAATTTTTAATTTTTTCCCGGAAATTTTTACTATCAATGAAACTAGATCATTTATCGTTATTGATTTGCCCATACCACAATTAAAAATACCAAAAGAACTTTTCTGATTACAAACTGCTTTATCAATAAAATTAATTAAATCATCGATATATAAAAAATCCCGCTTAGCTTTTCCAGTCCCCCAAACTTCAATCTCTCCATTTTCTTTTGCCATTTTTACTTTTTTAATGGTGGCTCCTAAAACATGACTTTTGTCTAAATCAAATTTGTCATTCGGACCATATACATTTGAGTGTCTTATTACGGTTGTTTTCAATCCTAAATTGCTGTAGAAATTACACATTTTTTCAATATAAACTTTTGTATTGCCCACACCAAAATAATTATTATTGATAGGTTGATTTTGATCCCAATCAATTTCTTTTTGATTTTCTTTTGATTGAAGCATAACTGTGCAGCTGGGAAATATAAAATGACCTATTTTATTTTCAAAGCTTTCTCTCAATAAATAGGAATTCATAACAGCATTATCTGTTACGTGTATGTAAGGTCTTTGAATAATATCTTTAGACCCTGATGTTGTTGCCGCAAATTGTAAAAATAAATCGGTATTTTGAATTATAGGTTTTAGTGATTCTGGAGACCTTAGATCTGCTTGAAACCATTTGACTTTATTCGAGTTACCTTTGGTGGGCTCTTTTTTATTAAAAATAGCAAATATTTCATTCTCTCCATTATCAAAATATTTTAGTAAATGATTGCCAATAAAACCAGTGGCTCCACAAATGATAATTTTCATTCAAAATTTCTCTTTAAAGGCATTATATCTTTGATAACCCTTGTAACCCTCAGATTTATACCATTCAATAGTATCCTTTATCCCCTCAGAGAGGGGTATGGATGGTTCCCAACCGTAACTTTTAATTAAATTAGTATTCATGTATCTTTTGCTATCGCCTGTATCACCAGCATTTGTAAACAAATAGTCTGCATTCTCAAAATTTTTAGATATTAAAGATACTACATCACTAATTCTGACCGGGTTGCCGTTTGAGACATTTAAAGGCCTTTCAATTTCATTATTCATAACAAATTCCATGGCTGATGCAACATCTGACGCATGAATAAAATCTCTTATTTCTCTCCCATTTCCCCATACTTTTAGTGGATTCTCTCCTGAGAATATTCTTGATATTAAAGATGGTATGACCATGCCAGTTTCACTATCAAAGTTGTCATACCTTCCATAAACATTTCCTGGTCTTACTATTCCATAAAAACAATCTCCATATTGTTTTAAGTATGCTTCACTTTGTAATTCGCCCATTCTTTTTGCCCATCCTGCAAACTTATCATTTTCAGAAGGGAAAGTTTTCCAAACATCATCTTCATTAAATATCTCAGCAGGTTGGTAAACACCAACAGAACTTGTATATAGATATTTTTTAACCTTACACCGTCTGGCGGCTTCCATCATATTTATACTAAAGGTTATTGTAGGAACAAAGAAATCAGCTGGCTTTTCTCTACACATTTTTGGAGAACCTTTTACCCCCGCTAGATGATAAACTTCATCGATATCTTTGCATACCTCCAAACAGTTTTCAAAGTTACGAAGATCTAAAAATTGATATTCTGCGTCTTTATGACATAACTCTTTGCCATCTAAAGATGCAACTTTTACCCTATTCCCTTTATTTATTAATTCTTCGACAAGATATCTTCCAATCATACCCGTACCCCCAGTTACTAAAATACGAGTCATTCTTATAAATTACTATAATTTTGAATTATAGATTGTAAATCCATAAAGAATATGATTTTTTAATATTTTAGAAAATATTTAGCTATTGTAAATTCATCCAAAATAGTATTTGATAGGAATACATTTTTATTTTTAAGTTGAAAAAAAGTTTATTGATAACTGGATGTTCTGGCTTTATTGGGAGAAACTTTTTACAGAGATCAAAAGTACTTGAAAAGTTTAATATAACCGCCCTTTACAAAACAGTTGCTCCATCTATAGATAAAAATAATAATATTACATTTGAAAGAGTGAATCTTTTAAATGCAAAAGAATGCAAATCAATATTTAAAGGGTTTGATGTAATTGTTCATCTTGCAGGAGTAATGATGACTTCTTCTGCTACTGAGAATAATCCCTTTAAAGGAATCAATGAAAATCTCCAAATTATTACAAATATTCTTGAAGCTTTAAGTGTTCAAACACCTCAAAAATTTATTTGGATGAGCAGTACTACAGGTTATCCTTTAGCAAATAAAGATCTAAAAGAGGAAGATTTTTTCCAAAGAGAAGTTCCTAAAAGATATGAAATAGTTGGATCCCTTTATAGATTAATTGAGACAATTGTTAATAAGAATCTTAAAGACAAATGTAATCTAATTACACTCAGACCTACGGGTGTTTTTGGGGAAGACGACGACTTTAGCCCAAAATCTTCACATATATTGCCGAAGATAATTAGGGATTCCTTTTTAAATTCTTTACCGGAAACTATTTATGCTCAGAAAGAAGAGATGCGAAATTGGATTTATGTTGAAGACTTAGTAGGTGCATTAGATTTACTTTTAACAAATATTGATGAAAGTTTGGTTTTAAACATTGGGGCTAAAGAATCTACTAGTATGTATGATCTTTATAAGATTATCTTAAAGATTTTTGGACTTGAAAAACTTCATCAAATAAATTCTGACCATAATATTTATGGTGAACCTTTAGCGAGGAATATAGACTGTAGTCTCTCTAGTAAATTTTTAGGTAAATATAATCAAACTCCTCTTGAAACGGGCTTAATTAAAACTATAAATTGGTATAAGAATCAATAAAAGCAACCTTTTAATTTATTATTTCTTTGACTTTACTTATTATCAAATTAAGGTCCAAACCACTTTGTTGCATTAACCAAATTCTATCTCCATATTTTTCGAGTAAAGTATCATCTAAAGCAAATCTATGAATCTTTGCAGTCATTTTATTATCAGCCACTAATTCACAAATAATTGATCCAATTCCACCTATCTTTGAATTCTCTTCTAATGTGATTATATGATCTCCTTCCATAAGAGAAGAAATTAATAAACTTTCATTAATAGGTTTAACTCTAAATAAATCAATAATATCAATTTCCTTTAAATTGTTTTTATTTAGCAAATCTCTTATTAGATGAGTAGTATAGCCAGTGGTAATTATCTTTATTTTATTTTTGTTGGAAAAAATTTTTAGACCAATTTTACAATCTTCTTCATTATATATCTTTGGGAAAATTCCCTTATCAAGTCTTACATAACAAGGACTACAAATAGTGTAAGCTTGCAAAGCTGATTGTTCAGAGCTAACTGAGTCATTTGGATTAAATATTGATAAAGTTGGAAGAGTTCTCATTAAAGCTAAGTCTTGAACCCCATGATGTGTTGGCCCTTCCCATGAAAATGAATAGCCAGCTCCAATTCCAACTATAGTGACATCTAAATTCATACTGCAAATATTCACTTTAATTTGTTCGTAACATCTCATCGTAATAAATGGGATTATTGAATAAATAAAAACCTTTTTACCTCCCATTGCTAACCCCGCAGCCATCAATACTACATTTTGTTCTGCGACTCCAGCACTTATGTATTGTTCTGGTAAATTATCTCTAAATTGTTTTAATGTAAAAGTATCAGCGTCAGCAGATATGAAGATAATATCTTTATCTGCTTTTGCTAATTCATAAAGTTTTCCAAAAAAAGAGTCTCTAGTATCCGAATTCATAATTTGTTTTTTAATATTTGATTTTCAAGCTCTGACCGAGCATTTAAATACTCATTTTTAGTAGGTATGGAGTGGTGCCACTTTATACCAGACTCCATGAAAGATACTCCCTTGCCCTTTATAGTGTCTGCGATAATAGCTATTGGTTTAGTAGATTTTGTTTTTAAAGCTTTAATTATTTCTTCGCAATTATGCCCATCAATGATAATCGTTTCCCAACCATAAGACTTAAATCTATTTTCCAAAGGTGAAACTTCATCTAGCCTGTCTATTTTTTTGGTGACTGATAACCAGTTCCTATCCACAATTACACATATATTATTGATCTTATTTTGGCTAGCAAATAATACTGATTCCCATATTGAACCCTCGTCACATTCTGCATCCCCAACAAGTGAAAAAACTTTATAATTTTTTTTGTTCAGTCTCGCTGCAAGAGCTAATCCACAAGAAAGTCCTATTGCGTGACCTAATGAGCCCGTATTTGTCTCAATTCCTAGATTTTTATAATTAAGTTGCGGCCCAAGGGAATGGCTATTTGTACCAAACTCATCGAGTTTTTCTAAACTTAAAAGACCCAAGTCAAAAAATATATTATATAGACCCAAACAGGCATGTCCTTTACCAATAAGAACTCTATCTCTGTCATTGGAATTCAATTTAATAAGATCCAAATTTAAAATTTCATAATATAAGCATGTTAGAATTTCTATACATGAGAAAGTACCTCCTAAATGACCTCTCCCAACTTCTGCAACTTTTTCAAGAACTTTTAATCTGTTTTCAGACGCTTTTAATTTAAGAGTTTTAATATCCATTTTTAATTTAAATTTCTTGAAAAGGCTGAATCATATGTTGATTAGAATCACAGAGAATTTCGATTAATGTTGGCTTGTCATTTGATAAAACTTTCTTGATACCATCATCTATATTTGTAACACTTTTAATAATCTCATATTCAATATCAAACGCATCTGCAACTTTAGAAAAATCTAAGACCTGGGAATCATCAGTATACCTACTTCCGCACATCGCATCTTGAGAGTCCCGAATAGAAGCATAACCACCATTATTAATTACAAAAATCTTAATATTTAGGTTATGTATACTTATAGTTTGAAGCTCCTGAATATTTAATTCAATAGATCCATCACCTGTAATAGCGATTACTTGACTATCTGGCTCAAGAGCAGACGCGCCAATGGCCAAAGGTAAAGTGAGGCCCATAGTATAAAAGGAGCCAGAGGTTAATTCTCTCTGACCATTCATTAATCTCATTGCCTGAGAACAAATATAATTTGAGCTTCCTGCGTCATTGGTTATGATATTTCTTGAATTAGTAAGTGCAGCGATTCTCTCTATAAAGTAATAAGAGTTTATTGGGTCTTTCTTTTCGAGTTCTGTCACCATAGGATTATTTGATTTAATCCTTAAGCAGTATTCATGCCAATTTTTGAATTGTGGTTTGTTTTCAATTTTATTAATAGAATCAAAAAATAGATTTAACTCTGTTTTTAAACCACAAGTAATATTTAAATCAGATCGTTCAAAGATTTTTTGATCAATATTAACAACTATTAGATTAATTTTACTTTTTATAAGATCTCCCATAAATGAAAACCCTAAACTTGTCCCTAAGGCAATTATTAAGTCTGATTCACTTATTATTTTTGCTGAAATTCTATTACCTCTTATTCCTCCCATCCCAAAATAAAAAGGACTCTCGAATGATATTAAATCATTTGCCATCCTTGCTGATATCCCAGGGATAGAGGTGTCAGCTAGTAATTTAAGTAATTTTGACTTTGTATTTGATATTTTAATACCTCTTCCAAAAACTATTATAGGTTTCTTGGCTTTTTCTATTAGAGATAATAGATTATTTAAACTTGCAGAATCAATATGATTTTTTATCTCAGGAGGATGAAAGTCCTCTAGATCATTGGGATTAATAGTTTGAGATTGAATATCCATTGGGATATCTAACCATGATGGTCCTGGTCTTCCTGCTTTAGCTTCATAAATAGCTCTTTTGAGATGATATTTAATTTTATTTTTGTCGTTTATGGTGGTAGCGTACTTTGTAATTTTTTTTATATTATCAACAATATTGAAACCCTGTAATCCAAAGGTTCTATCATCTATTATCTCCTTTGTATTTACTTGTCCAGAAATTACCAATATTGGAGTCGAATCAACCCAAGACTCAATCACTCCTGGCATTGCATTCGTTCCACCTGGTCCAGTTGTTACGACTGCAACGCCAATATTATTTTTTAATTTTGCGACTGCTTCTGCCATTATTATTGCTGAACACTCATGCCTAGCGCAAATATAAGTAAGACCTTTTTTTTTGGCCAAAGCATCATCTAAGAATACTGAACCAGTCCCTGATAACATAAAAATATTTCTTACACCCTCTTGATATACGAAATCAGCAATATATTCGGCGACTGTTTGAACTCTCTGAGTCATTAAAATTAATTAATATCTTTATTTTGAAGATCTTCTTTATCTACTGTTGTAGTTGTATTAGGAGTCGCAGAATGATTTGTTGGGAACCCTTGATCATTTTCATATAGAATTTTTTCTGTTTTCCAATTACCTCTTGAAAGTAATTTCTCAAGCTCTTCTTCTTTAATGTTATAAAAATTCTCTTCTGAGGGAAACTTACCCTGTCTTACATCATCTGCATATTCGCATAATGCTTTACCCATTAATATTCCCGCTTCACAATATCTTTTAACAAATTTTGATTTAAATTCCCAAAATAATCCAACCAAGTCATGAAAAATCACAAGCTGGCCATCTACTTTATCCCCAGCACCAATACCATAAACTGGAATCGATAAGTTTTCCTGAATAATTCCTGCAGACTCTCTTGGCATCCCTTCAAGCAATAGAAAACTACAACCGGCAGATTGAAGCTCTAAAGATTGATTAAGAATAGATTCTGTATGCTCGGCTGTTTTACCTTGAACTCTATATCCTCCTAGTTTAGCTCTGGTGTGAGGAGTTAAACCAAGATGACTCATAACCATTATGCCCGCATCGGCTATAGCCTTAATTCTATCCTTCATTGCGCCCTCAACTTTGACACAGTCCATTCCTGCTTGAACAAATCTTCCCGCATTTTTAATTGCTTCCTCATTGGATATTTGATAAGACATGTAAGGCATATCTCCAATTAAAAAAGCTTTTTTAGCTCCTCTAGAAACTGCTTCACAAGAACTTATCATTTGATCCATAGTTACTGGAATTGTAGTCTTATGGCCAAGAGTTGTCATTCCCAAGGAATCACCTACTAAGATGCAATCAATGTTTGCGTTATCAGAAATAAGTGCTTGTGGATAGTCATAAGCTGTTGTTAAAACAGTTTTTATTCCTTCCTTTTTTTGTCTCCTTAGTTTTAGTATATTTACTTTATTTTTATTATCAGCAGGCATTTTGAAATTCAAAGAGGTTTTGTGAAAAAATCTTGGTTTTATAAACCACAGAATTTATTCAAACTTAATTTATAGGAATATAGCAGATTATTTAGATTTCTGATAGCTTTATAAAACTTTTGACTAGATCTGTCAGATTTAAAATTTTTATATAAATCATAATATATTTTATATATTTGAAATATTAGAGAAATTAAAAAAGGGCTATATTTTTACTTTTGATCTTAATCCAATAATCTAATTTAAATAGATAAGATAAATAATAAGAT
>QCTB01000033.1 GCA_003209055.1 Prochlorococcus sp. AG-670-O13 | reverse complement strand
CGAAATTTAACCGAAAATTAGACTTAGTCGAATTTATTGCCAGATAGTCATTATCGATAGCATAAATTTCTCTTGCTCCAAAACATTTAGCCGCAACACTTAAAATTCCACTGCCTGAACCTATATCTAATATTTTTTTACCAGATAAAAATTTTTTTTCTAAATTTTCAAGACAAAGCGATGTCGTGGGATGACTTCCAGTCCCAAAAGCTGCTCCTGGATCTATTTTTATAACTTTCTTATTTTTATATTCCTTTGGCACCTCAAGCCAACAAGGTAATACAAGTAATTTATCCCCTACTAGTTCCGGTCCCCAATATTTTTTCCAGCTTGATACCCAATCTTCCTCTTTAATAACATTCCATTCAAAATATAATTTTTGATAATTGTTTTTATCAAGAACCTCTTTAATATCTTTTTCAAGATCTATTCTTAAACCTTCCGGCCAATTTAAAGATGGGAGCCAAATTAATACTTTTTTTTTATTTTGATTATTTAATAAAATTTCAAAAGCATAACTAAAGATACCTAATTTATTTAATTTCCAAATAATAATTTCTTCTAAATTAGCTTCTATTTCAAAAGTAAGTTTATACCAATTTTTTATTTCCATTAACTCTTGAAATTATTTATAAAGTCACAGGATCAGAACTAGTAATACCCTCAACTTCCAGAATTGATTCAAGTAACTTTGTAGGAATAGGATCATCAATACTTAAAACCATCACAGCCTCTCCTCTAACAATTTTTCTTCCAACTTGCATAGAAGCAATATTGACATTATGGTCTCCCAGTAGGGAACCTAATTTGCCAATAATACCTGGCATATCTCTATGCCTAGTTATTAACATAAATCTGCTTGGAGAAACGTTAACTGGATATTGATCAATGCTAATTATTCTTAATTCACCATCAGCGAAAATGCTTCCTGCAACACTATGCTCTCCATTATCTCCAAATGTGGTTAATTGTAGTGAACCGCTGGCAAATTCAGGTCTAGCTTCATCTTTACTTTCAAAAACAGAAATCCCTCTTGATTCTGCCTCAAGAGAAGCGTTAACATAATTTATACGATCTCCAAGAGCTTTACTCAAGAGTCCTTTTAAACTAGCTATAATTAGAGGCTGAGATGGGTGCTGCACAAATTCCCCCTGGAGCCTTACTTCTAACTTTTGAATATGTCCTCCAGAGAGTTGGCTAATCAAAAGGCCCATTGTTTCAGCTAATTGTAGATGAGGTTTAAGACTATCCATAATATCAGGATTTAAACCCGGTATATTTACCGCTGTCCGTGCAGAAAGACCCAATAGAACATCTCTTATCTGTTCTGCGACATCAACTGCAACATTCTCCTGCGCTTCCCTGGTGGAAGCTCCTAAATGCGGTGTGAGAATTAAATTTTTTTCAACTTTCAGTAATGGAGAATCAGAGTCTAATGGCTCTTCAGAAAAAACATCAATAGCAGCTCCTCCTATTAATGATTTATTAAGCGCCTCAGCCAAAGCTTTTTCAT
Source organism: Prochlorococcus sp. AG-670-O13 (assembly GCA_003209055.1). Classification (GTDB taxonomy): domain Bacteria; phylum Cyanobacteriota; class Cyanobacteriia; order PCC-6307; family Cyanobiaceae; genus Prochlorococcus_A. Next base: position 9,668 of record QCTB01000033.1, on the reverse strand, counting down.
CAATTATTCCCCCTCGCGCGCAGTTTATTAATTTTGCATTATTTTTCATACTTTCTAGAACCTTCATATCAACTAAGTTTTCGGTTTCGGAAGTCCTTGGCAAATGTAAAGTTACGTAATCAGATTCAGCAAACAATGTTTTCAATTCGGATAATTTAACCTGCAGTTGTTGTGCTCTCTCTGAAGAAACAAATGGATCATATCCATAAACATCCATTCCAAGAGCGTTCGCAACTTTTGCGACATGAGTTCCTATTTTTCCTAAACCCACTACACCTAACTTTTTCTTAAAAAGCTCATTACCAACAAACTTTTTTCTTTCCCATTTACCCAAAAAAGTACTACTGTTAGCAATTGGTATATTTCTAGATAATGCCAACATCATTGCAATTGTATGCTCAGCAGCAGCTATAGTATTTCCTCCTGGAGAATTAACCACTAGGACACCCTTTTGAGTAGCCGCCTTTACATCTACATTATCAACACCTACTCCAGCCCTACCTATAATTCTAAGTTTCTTAGAAGAATTAATAATATCTCCTGTTACTTGAGTCCCAGATCGTATCATTAAAGCATCGTAATCATGGATAATTGTTGCCAATTCAGAATTGGAGATTCCTATTTTCTGATCAACTTGAGCAACTTGGGAAAGAATATCAATTCCAGTTTGATCAATTGGGTCGGTAATTAGAACTTTTGTCATTTATAGAATTGTTCTTTAATTTTTTACTTTAACTTAATCTATAGTAGAGATATCTTATTTTATTAATTTGAATCAACAAACCAACATTTGAGGAATAAAAATTGACTAAAAGTATAGTGATATTTGATGAGCTAGAAAAATGCCTTAATCTTTTAAATGTTTTTAAAGATAAGTCAGTATTTCTATCAGAATCTTTATTAATTTTGCCATCTAAAGAAAAAATAACTCCTGATCAACAACATTTACTTAATTTATCCACAAATAACTTCTTTAGATCTGAAGAAATAGAAAATATAAGAATCCTAAATCCAATCCTTGATAGAAAGATAAGACAGAAAAATATGCGCACATGGCTTATGCCTTTTGGATTTATAGCAGGAATAGCATTTTCAAATATGACAAACTTATCCACTTTTAGCTTCCTTGGATTAAACAATATAGGTGAATCTTTGATAGGGGGTCTATTGGGTATGGGCTCTGGATATTTGGGTAGCATTGTATCTTCAGCAAGTATCAACATAAATAGAAATAAAGAGTTGAGATCAATAATTGATCTCAACAAAGAAGGCAAATGGCTTGTCCTTCTTGAAAATCAAATAGGAAATGAATTACCCTGGGGTTTAATAAAAGAATCAGAACCTAATGAAATAATTTTTTTAGAAGGCTAAATGATTGACTTAAAGGAATTATTAATAAATTCAAATTATAAAAAAGAAATTGAGGAATTAATTAATATTTCTAATTTATCTTTTAAACATTGGCAAACATACTGGACAGGGTTTAATTCAACATTTGTCTGTGAAGAAATTTTGAAAGAATTTGAAAATTTAAATGATTTTAAATTTTTTATTTTTGGAGGATATCCTTCAGCCCAAAGATCCAAGATTGCATGTTTCAGAGAAGACAATATCCCAGACGAAAATGAACTAATAAGATATTTTCCCTCAAAAGGAATTAAAATTAATGGTAATTTTTTATTTGATAATGCAACTCAAGATGATTTCAGATCGTTATTAGTGGCGAATGGATTAATTGAAGAAAAAATTGGTGATATTTGGACTACAGGAGATAGAGGAGCTCATGGAATAATCGATGATTCAAAAATTGATTTCTTAAATGAAAAAATTTTATCCCTAAGAGATGTAAAAGTAAAAATAAAAATTGTTGGGTTAGATGAATTACAAATGCCTATTGGGAGATTAAAAAAAATTATTAATACTGTTGAGGCATCAACAAGGTTAGATGCTATAGCTTCTGCAGGTTTCAGGATCTCTAGGAACAAAATTTTGGAAAGGATAGAAACTGGAATGCTTAAACTAAATGGCAAGACCGTAAAGAAAGGTAATATTAGCTTAAAAGTTGGCGATAAACTTCAACTTGATAACAAAGGGTTTATTGAAATTCTAGATTTAGAAATAACCAAAAGAGCAAGGTTTAAAATTAAGTTACTTAGAAAATGAATCCTCAAGCTGCTATTTTCATATAGGGAGGTTGAATATTTGACTTTTTCTATAAGGGGCGATTAGCTCAGCGGTAGAGCATTACCTCGACAAGGTAGTGGTCACTGGTTCGAATCCAGTATCGCCCATTTAATTATCGATGAATACAAGAAGATCCACAAATAATACTTTCGTTTTTTAGATTAATTAGAAAATGAAACTTAACCAAATAATCAACCTGCATAAAGGTTTAACTGTGTTTGTTGTAGCAGGGTTAATGATTTGTTATAAAAATTATTCAATAGCTGCATGGGTTTACTTATCCTTGCATGGGACTTATGGAATACTTTGGTTGTTAAAAGAAAAAATATTTCCAGATCCATATTTTAAAGAAAAAATAAATTTCGTAACTTCAATTACTGGGTTTATTTTCCTTGGTAGTTACTGGATAGCCCCATTTATTCTCATTTCCTCCCAAAAATCAGTTTCATATCCCATAATTGCGGCTTCTATTTCAATAAATATAATTGGTGTTTTTCTTCATTTTGCAAGTGATGCTCAAAAATATTTCACTCTTAAAATCAAAAAAGAACTTATTAAAGACGGATTTTTCAAAAATATAAGAAATACAAATTATCTTGGTGAAATACTAATTTATTTATCATTTGCCATCCTTTCTGTGAGTTTTATACCTTTTGCTATTCTTGCTTTATTTTTCTTTGGAGTCTTTCTACCAAGAATGCTAAAAAAGGACAAATCACTTACAAAATATGCTTCATTTGCGGAATACAAGCGAATTAGTGGTTTACTTTTACCCAAATTTAATGAAGGAAAATAAAATCCCAATATGGAGGCAGGAGCTAAAAGCTGCGAGAAAAAAAGAAGGAAAATTACCTTCAAGTAGGTGGTTTCAGCTTTGTACTATTAACGAGAATAACGAACCTAGATTACGCACAGTTGTGTTTAGAGGATGGCAAACTGAAAGCTCAATCCTTATTTTTACTGATAGTCGCAGCGAAAAAGTTGCTCAATTGAAATTAAATTCCAATGCAGAGGTTTTATGGCTTTTTTTTAAAAGCAAATCACAATTCAGATTTAAAGGAAAAATGAATGAGTTAAAGGAAAACATGAAATATTGGGATTCGTTATCAGATAGATCCAAATCTACTTGGTTTTGGCAACATCCAGGAAAAGAGATTAATAAAAATATTCGAGCGTCTCAAATGATTTCTAATGATTTAAATAAACCAGAAAGTTTTGTCGTATTAGAATTTGAAATATATTCTGTAGATCTTCTTAAATTAGTAAGGCCTATTCACAAGAGATATGTCTGGCATAAGAAAAATAATTGGGAAAGAATGGAAATAAATCCATAAATATTTCTAAATTGTTTACTTAGGTTGAAAAAATTATATAGATCGGTCAGTTTTATAAAAGAAATATTGACTTTATGAATTTCTCAGAAATTCCTGAAAATCCCTTAATCTTTTTATCTTGGGTAACGGCTTTGGGACTTTTTTTAAGTTTAACTGAAGCAACTTTAAAAATTAAATTTGAAAAAACAAATTCCTTACAAAAAAGACAGGAACTTATTGATAGTCTTTATCCTAAAATTTAATTTGAAGTATCAGAGAGGAGGTTAGCCTGTAGGAATTGAAAAATACCACCCTTATTGGTTGAATCATCTTGGCTGGTTAATTTTCCAGTGTTAGTTTTAGTTTTAATTGATTCTTGAATATCTTCAGCGTCTGATTCAGATCTTAATACTCTTATTATTACTTCATCTATTGAGAAATCACCAGGACCAATTAGTGCAATTGAGGTTGCAGAAGCAAAATAAAGTAGTAAAAGTTCTAATAAGAAGATATTGAATCCCGATGTTACAAGAGCGTGATAGATAGCCACCGATATAGTACCAACTATTGCTAAAGCACCAAATCTTGTTGCTAAACCAAGAATTAATAACCAGCTGCCACCTATCTCTGAAAAAGCTGCTATGTATGACAAAAATATTGGGAAAGGTAAATGCAGTGGTCTAACAAAAGCATCAGCAAAATTTTCTATATTTGCTAGTTTTTCAAAACCATGATGAATTAAAACAGTACCAGTAATTACCCTTAGGATTAATAAAGCTGTATCTTTGCTGAATGATTTTGTAAGAATTGTTGAAAGCACTATAAAACATATTTCTTAAGTAAAAATAACTAGCCACATTATTCATCGTGGATTAAACCAGAAAACTCATCTTTAATTAAGTATTTATACTTAGGGATTAGCATATGTCGAATTTTTTAGATTATATGATCTATTATCTTTAAAAATTTTTCATTAAGAATTTTGAAAAACATATTGATTAATTTTGGGTATATTTTCTTTGAATTTAAAAAATCCTTTTTTGGCAAACTTCCAAGCAAATAAGTCTTGATCTCTTACTAAATTAAAAATAACTTTGTTGTTTAACTTCTTAAAACTATTTATAAAATCGTTATTTTCACCAACGCCAGGATAAATAATATCCAACTGATCAATATCAACCAATGTTTCTTTTAATTTTATAGGATTAACCTGCGTAACATTATCAAATTGCTTGATGAATTCAAGAACTATCTGTTGTTTGAAACTCAGAACTGCTTCAGATAATTTTATCTTTCTTTGAGCATTTCCCAAAAGGATAACAAACACGCTTTTGTAACTTCTTATGATATTTCCAAGAGTTGAAACATGTAAATCGTTTTCAAATAATATAAGGGTCTCTGACTTTGGTTCCATATTGCTTTTATAAATCTCATCATCAATTAGAATTTGATTTTTTTCTTCAAGAAAGATTTGTCTATTACTAATTTTTTCAACATTGAACCTATTATTTGAAAATCTTCTGAGATTTGCTGGGGAAAAACGATATTGCTTTCCTTTTGTTTGTAATCCTGCTACCCATCTCCAACTCAAAAGATTCGAAGCGGCATCTCCATCATAAAGATATTTAAAGAAAAAACTTGCGCCTAATTGCCAGGGCAGACCTAAATTAAAAATCCAAGTACTTGCAAACCACATACGAGTATGGTTGTGTAAATAATTATAAGTCTTTAACTCATTAACCCATGAATTAAAAAATCCTAATTCTGTATTTCCATTTATTGCTTTTTCATAGGTTTCAAAATCGTATTCATAATTTTTTTCCGCAATAAAATTACACCAAACCTTTGGTCTATTTTCCATCCAACCTTGCCAATAAATTCTCCAATAAATCTCCTCAACAAATTTATTAATCTTGTGAGAATTATATTTTTTTATAACTTCTTCAAGCAAATCATATTCTAATAAAATCCTATGGGATATATAAGGTGATAATTTTGAAACCGAGCTTTCATTAGTTGGGCCATAATCAAAATTACGCAGTTTTTCATAGTTTGTGATTTTATTCTCTAAAAAATCGTTCCACTTTTGCTGAGCATCTAAAAGTAATGGCATTTTTGAATATGCTAAAAAATTTTTTTTTTAATTGTATGGTCTTAACTAATAAAGGTTTTCAATTTCTTATTTAATAATTAAAAACCTAGAAACAATTTTTTGAAAAAATGTTTTATTGAAGTATTTAATTTAAACCTTCAATAAGTACATTTTATACTTCTCAAGTGAGCTCCTCATAAGAAAATATATATAGACAAGCGGTTTTTTTTTACTCCCAAAGTCAAATTTTTATCTATAAATCCTTGACTTAAGTAAAAATCTCCTCAAAAATATTTTCAAAATTATCCAAGAAATATTATGGGTTCATTATTAGAAAAAAATGTTAAATATCTTGATGAACAATATCGAATAGGAAATGCTCTTATATCTGATAAAGCATTTGATCAACTTGAAAGAAACTTACTTCGTACAGATCCAAAATGTGATTATTTTAATCAAAGAAATAATTTATTATTACCCTCATTGTCTAAAGATAATCATAAAGAGTTTTTAAATAGCTTATTAAAAAATACAAGATTGAGCATTCAACCAAAAATTGATGGTTGCGCTATTGCAATTAAATATATAAATGGCAAGTTTAATAAAGCAATTACAAGAAAAGGATTTGATGTCTCAAGCAAAATTGAAAAGATTAAAGATGTCCCCAATAGCCTTCCTATCCAACGAGATTTTCAAGTTAGAGGTGAGCTTTATGCCTCAAACGAAACTCCCTATTTTTCCCAAAAAATTACGAGCGAATTCCTCAACAATAAAAAAAAGTTTACAGAAAGTTTCAGCTTTTGCTGTTTCCAAATACTTAATGGAAGACTTAACCAGTATGAAACCCTTAACTATCTTAAAAAATGTGGCTTTAATACCCCTCACAGTTACTTCACAAATTTTACAAGCCAAGTCGAGTTATTTAGAAAAAGATGGTTAGATGGAAAAATATTTTCTAAATATCCAACTGATGGAATTGTCATAAAAATAAATAGCAGAAAATTGCAGTTACTTAGAGAAACAAATTTTTCAAAATATAATAAATGGCAATATGCAATTAAAAATTAATAAAAAAAAAATTTTAAATAAACTATAAAAAGAGTAATTATTTAAGTACTCACGATCCTTACAATAAGTATTTACGATAAAAAATATCCAACAAACTTGATTTTAATTAAGTTTTAAAATATTTAAGAAGAATTAGAAAATGACTGCCACTATCTCTAAGAATAGAAATTCTAATTGGACCATTTCAGATATTCCCAATTTAGATGGGAAAACAGCTTTTATTACTGGAGCAAACAGTGGTCTTGGTTATTACACCGCTAAAGCATTAGCAGAAAAAAAAGCACATGTTTTGATTGCTTGTAGAAGTTTAGAAAAGGCTAATTCGGCTATAGACAAATTAAAGTCGCTAAATCCTGAAGGTAAATTTACACCTATAGAACTAGATCTATCAGACTTAAATAATGTAAGTGAAATTGGATCAAAAATATTAAGTGAGTTTGAGAACTTAGATTTGCTCATTAACAATGCAGGTATAATGCACCCTCCAAAAACATTAAGTAAACAAGGTTTTGAAATACAATTTGCGGTCAATCATTTAGCACATATGTTTTTAACTCTAAAATTACTTCCTTTAATTGAGAAGAAAGAAGAATCTAGAATAGTAACAGTAACTTCAGGGGCACAGTTCTTTGGAAAAGTTGGGTGGAAGAATCTAAAAGCAGAAAACTATTATAATAAGTGGGAATCATACGCTAACAGTAAATTAGCTAACGTAATGTTCGCTTTAGAGTTAAATAAAAAACTAGAGCATAAGAATATTTTATCTTTGGCAGCGCATCCAGGTATTGCAAAAACAAACCTATTTTCTGCACAAAAACCAAAACCAAGTCCAATTGAAACTTTTTCTTTAGAGTTATTTAGTCCAATTTTTCAATCAGCAGAGATGGGTGCTTTACCTCAATTACTTGCTGCTACTTCTCCTGAGGCAAAGGGGGGAGAACATTACGGGCCTAAGTTCAATTTTAGAGGTCATCCAAAATTATCTCCAACTTCACCATTTGCTCTAAATATGAAAGAAAGAAAAATTTTATGGGAAAAGAGTATGGAGATAATTAGTAGTTTTTTATGATTTTTTTAGTAATATTAACTTCAAAAAATATTTCAGAATATGCAATTCACTTTCTGAAAGTTTCATAAATTCATTTAAAGCCTGATAATTATCTTCATCAAATTCTTTGGCAATTTCCAAAAATTCTTTATGATTTTCATTTACAAATCTCTCTGCAATTTGTGATGGAGATAAGCCCCTCTCAATCAAATTACCCGGAGTATATCTCTCCCAATTTTTATAAAACCAAGAAAACCATAATTCAGTAATATTTTCTCTCATTTGATTAATCTGGGTATTTAATTTTAGCTCTAGGAAATAAGAATAAACCAGAAATTATTGCAAATATTGTTAGAAATCCCACAATAGGTGAGAAAAGAGGTTGTAGATTTATAAATAAGAAATTTCCTGTATGAATTTTCATAAGCCAAAAGAGATCCAATCCAAAATATTGAAATAAAGAATATAAGCTTCCACTAAGAACAGTAATAAATAAGGGAATTACCGCTATAAGAGTAATTCTTCTATGAAGTTTTCTTGTTTTAGTTTTAGACATTATTTATTTTTTCCTAAGGTATTTATGAAGTTCTTTTTCACTTTCACAAGCCATCCACATTTCTTTTATTTTAAATGTTCCATCGCAACCAAGGTCTTTAGCTTTTTCTTTGGCCTCAATTTCAGTTGAATAATAACCTCTAAGATGAGCTTTTAATTTAATATCTATTGAATAAGATCCAAAAATAATTAAAAAGATGTTTATTAATTTTAATTTAGAAGTTAGATTAGTTTTTAAAGAATTTTTCATAATTAGATAGACAAGTTAATTTCTAATCCTCAATTCAATTATAAATTTAATGCCTATTAAAAATAATTCAAAAAAGGAAGAAAAAATAAATTTTGTTATTGGGTTAGGAAGATCTGGTTTTTGGGCCGCAAAGTATTTGAGAAGAATGGGGAAGAAGGTTATAGTTTGGGAAAGTAATGAAAATAAAGAACTTTTAGAAACAAAGGCAACACTAGAAAAACTAGATATATCAGTTTGTTTAAATAAAAAATTTTCATTTGATGAGTTTTCTCCATTCCTCAAACAAATTGAATCGGTTGTTATAAGTCCAGCTATACCCTATGACCACAAAACAATAATCAAACTTAAAGGAAGAGGAATCGTTGTAATAGGAGAAATAAATATCGCATGGGAAAGTTTAAAAAATATAAATTGGATTGGGATAACTGGAACTAACGGGAAAACTACAGTTACTCACTTATTAAGTCATATACTTAGAGAAAATAATTTATTTGCACCATTTGCAGGCAATATTGGGACCCCATTATGCGAAATTGCTTACTCAACAAAAAGCAAAAATATTGATTGGTTAGTCGCTGAATTAAGCAGTTATCAAATAGAAATAGCAACAAATTGCATAAAACCTAAAATTGGAATTTGGACAACATTTACTACCGACCATTTAGACCGCCACAAAACCCTTGATAATTATTTCAAGATAAAAAATAGCTTACTAAAACAATCAGAATTTAGAATTTATAATTACGATGATAATTATTTAAGAAAAAATTTTAAATCACTTTCAAATGGAATATGGATAACTACTAACTTTGACGAATCAGATATAAATCACTGTGATTATTGGATAAATAATGAACACTTTATTATAGAGAGAGGGGCAAAATTATTGAGTTTAAAAAACTTTAAATTGAAAGGAAATCATAATGCCCAAAATCTACTGTTAGCTGTAGCAGCTGCAAGGAAAATCGGATTATCCCCTGAAAGAATAAAAAATGCTTTACTTAGCTATGAACAACTTCCCCATAGAATGGAAACAATCTATCAAATCAATAAACTTGAAATAATCAATGATAGTAAGGCTACTAATTTTGACTCTTCAATAGCAGGTATAAACGCAATTCAAGGCGCTCCTATAATAATTTCTGGGGGTAGATTAAA
>QCTB01000032.1 GCA_003209055.1 Prochlorococcus sp. AG-670-O13 | reverse complement strand
CAATTGAACCAACAAGACCACTAATAACTCCTCCAATTGAGGGATGAATACCTAGAGCTAAAGCGAGAGCAAGACCTGGTAATACACAGTGAGAAATTAAATTTACTTGTAATAATCGTCTATGTGTAATCAATACTGTTCCCATAGCTGGGCATAAGATTCCAGAAAAAATAGTAATTATTAAAGGAATTAACCACCAGTTGTTTAAAAAAGACATTAATCGTATGATCCGTTATGATCAAAAAAACAGGACATTAAAAGATCTTGAAAATGATGGTAACCAAGCCTGACATTACCAAAAGACAAGAGCAACTTCTTGAAGAACTTAAAAAATGTGATGATGAATTGAGTGGTCAAGAATTGCATAGGCAATTGATTATCGATGGCAAATCTATGGGTTTGACAACAGTTTACAGAAATCTTCAAGTTCTTATAAAACATGGATTAATTCGATCTAGACATCTTCCAACAGGTGAAGTCCTTTACACTCCTGTTGATCGAGATATTCACCATCTGACATGTGTTCAATGTGGAGAAACCTCCAAAATGGAAGGTTGTCCAGTAAAAGATATTCATAGTCCTAAGAAAAATCCGAAAAAATTTCAACTTTTGTTTCATACACTTGAATATTTCGGACTATGCCAAAACTGCTATCAAGCTCAGAGTTAAATTTAAACATATTTTTAATCACAAGAATTATTTTTTTCTAAGGAACTAATATTAAGATCATCTAATTTACCTTTTATTGAATTAGGAGTTCCCGATGCTAAAACTGTTTTATCTAAAACAACTACCTGATCATAATTATTAAGAGATATGCCCCAATCATGACTACTTATAAACAAAGATAAGCCCGCATCTGCCAGCTGACGTACTATCTTGAGAAAATCATCCTTTGCAGGAGGATCCAATGCAGCACATGGTTCATCTAGCAGAAGAATTCTTGCAGGAGACATTAATGTTTTTGCTAGAAGGGCTCTTTGTTGTTGTCCACCTGAAAGTGAATCAAGTCTTCTATTTGCGAGATTTGAAATTCCAACTCGTTGCATTGTTGCTTCCAATTCACAGCATTTGTTAACCCAAGACTTAGGATTTGCGAGAAGAGCCTTTATTTGGAAAGGGTTAGTACTTTTTGATTTTGAGTATTTTATCTGACCTAATGAGACTAATTTTTCAACTGTAATAGGAAATTTCCAATTCATTGAGCTTCTTTGAGGCATAAGTGCAACCTGGGATCTATTGCTAGCTAAACTTTGCCCATCAATAGTTATATTTCCAATATCAGGATTATTTTGTCCTTGCAATAATCTCAAAAGAGTAGATTTGCCAGCTCCATTTGGTCCAACAAGAGCAGTTAAAGTTCCAGGTGTTATTTCAACTGATACTTTGTTTAAAGCTGGTTTACTTTTTTTTGAATAAAAATAAGTTAAGTTATCTGCAATTAAAGTAGTCATTAATTAATATATTTAAATCGGTTAGAACTTTATTTTATCAATATTAAGGAATCCATACTTATTTCATAACAATTGATACCAAATATTGCCATTAATTATGAAAATGATTATCATTTTTAAATATTTAACTAATTTATTGAATGTCAATTTTCAAAAAAGTAATTTTTAGTGATAAGAGATCTAATCATTCTGTTATCAAAAACACTTTATTAGCTGGAACCGTAATATTATCAACAGTTGGTCAAGATGTTATAGCGAAAGAAAAATCATATGTAGCTGTAGAGCCACTCACTTGCGATTTAGTAAAATCTATTGCCTTACCTTCTGATGAAGTAACCTGTTTGGTTGATAGAAAACAAGATGTACATGACTTAAAAATAACTCCAAGACAAGCTCAATTACTTAACAGTGCGGATAAAGTTTTTACTCTAGGGAAAGAGATGACCCCAAGCATGAAAAATTGGGAGGGTAAGCCTCAAACAGTAGTAATTGGTGTAAGTGCGATAGATGTAGATGACCACTCAGATCATGGTGGGCATGATGACCATGATGATCACTCTGCGGCAAAAGTAGATGATCATGCAGAAGGTTCATTTGAATGGGCAGGCAAATTTCAACTCTCTAAAGGTTCCTACAAATGGTCATTCGCAAAGGTAGGAGGGGAATATGCAGATCCAGCTATGAAAATGGTGATTCTCGAATCAAATGATATTGAATCTTCTGAAGAACTTGCTAAAGAACTATTAGGTTCTAAGAAGTCAATAAATAAAAAAAATAATGGGACTCTTGTAGCTAGTAATAAAGCCTATGTTCTTAATTTTGATCAAGGGAAGGAGAGTACAGTTTTTAATATAGAAATTCAAGAAGATGGCCAATATACATTCTTCACAGAACATATGCCTTTTGAGTTTGAAGCCGAAGAACACTTCTTTAAAGATTTATCTAATAGCGATGTTGAACCAATTGCACAAGTTCCAGATGAAGGCGAGGGACATCACCACCATGATCACGGAGGATTAGATCCTCATGTTTGGCATGATCCTCATAACATTATAAAGATGGGAGAAGTTGTAAGTAAAAGTTTAAAGAAAGATATCTCTATTTTTAATAGATCTGACAGGAAATCAATCAATGCGAGCTTTGCTTCAGTAGATTCAACATTAGAAGAACTCGATAGCTGGATTGTTGCACAGGTCTCAACAATTCCAGAATCCAACAGAATTATTGTATCTAAACATAAAGCAATGGAATATTACGGCGATGCTTTTGGATTTGAGACTATTAGCTTACTAGATTTTCTTGGTGACTCATCAAGTCTAAGACCTGACAATATTCAATCAACGTTGAAGATGCTTGATGAAGAAAATGTTAAGGCAATATTTCCTGAACAAATACCAGCTTCTAAGTTATTAAAAAATTTGAGTAGACAAAGTTCAGTTCCTTTAGCTTCTAATCAAATATTTGTTGATGGATTAATGATGACAGGGAATACAGTTTCAGTTGCAGTTCACAATACATGTACCATTGTTAATTCATTAGGTGGAACATGTGATAAGGAAGCAGGCTCCAGCATTGAAGACAACTGGATTTCTCTACAAAATTAAACTTTTCTATAGATAATGGTTTTCATTATCAAAAAATGTCTAGTATATTATGTGCTAGACATTATTTTAATTAGATCAATTAATAGATGAGTATCAACGAGAAAGTTCCTGTTACAATCCTTACTGGATTCTTAGGCTCAGGTAAAACAACTCTTCTTAATAGAATATTAAGTGAAGAGCATGGTAAGAGAATCGCTGTTATTGAGAATGAATACGGTGAAGTTGGGATAGATCAAGGTCTTGTAATAAACGCCGATGAAGAAGTATTTGAAATGTCTAATGGTTGTATTTGTTGTACTGTTCGCGGAGATCTTATTAGAGTCCTTGGTAATTTAATGAAAAGAAGGGATAAATTTGACTATGTTTTAGTTGAAACAACTGGATTAGCTGACCCTGGTCCTGTTGCTCAAACTTTTTTTATGGATGAAGAAATTAGTTCTGAATTCACACTTGATGGAATAGTTACATTAGTTGATGCAGCTCATATTGATCAACAACTTGGACGTAGTGATGAAAGTTCTGAGCAAGTGGCATTTGCAGATGTCTTAGTTCTAAATAAAACTGATTTAGTCTCAGATGATGCTCTTGATAACCTTGAATCAAGATTAAGAGATATGAATCGAATGACTCGTATTATCCGAGCGGAGAAAGCAGAGGTTCCTGTTGATACAGTTTTAAATTTGAGTGCATTCGATCTTGACCAAATTTTAAAGCGTAGACCAACTTTCTTAGAACCTGAATATCCTTTTGAATGGTCAGGAGTCTATGAGCTCGAGCCTGGAAAATATGAATTAAAACTTGAAGAAGGGCCTGATCCTGAAATGTCCTTAGTAGCTTTTACTAATCAAGGATTTAGTGAAGAAGAATTAAAAGACGGTGCAGAAGCCTCTGTAAGACTTTATGCAGAAAAAGCTAAAAACTTAGAACCTGGAAATTCTATTCCATATGATGAGCATGTAAGTCTTAAATTGCAAAACAAAGGATCCAAGTTTTTTATCTTGGATGTAGAAAAAGCTTCAAAAGTTGGATTGTTCACACAACATACTGCTGAAGAATTCAATATGAAAGTGCTAAAAATAGATTCCCAAAATAATGTTAAGGAAATTCCTTTTAAAACTGAAAGAAACTGGGTCGCAGAACATGAACATGATGATGAAGTTGGATCAATTGCAATAGAGCGTTTTGGAGATGTTGATCCTGAAAAGTTGAATACTTGGATGGGAAGACTTCTTTCCGAGAAAGGGGTTGATATATTCAGGACAAAAGGGTTTATTAGTTATTCTGGTAACCCACGCCGAATAGTCTTTCAAGGGGTACATATGTTATTTACTGCCCAGCCAGATAAAGAATGGGGTAATGAACCGCGCAGAAATCAACTCGTATTTATTGGTAGAAACCTTGATGAAAAAGAAATGCAAGAGGGATTTGATAAGTGCCTGATATAGAGCCATTTAGCCCCAAAGGCATGTTTCATGAGGGATGGTCCGCTGAAGTTGATGATTATGCAATAGTTTGTGGTTGGGCATTAGGTGGAAAAATATTTATTGTTGGAGATGTAGTAGGCGGCATTTATGGTTTCGAAGGAGATACGGGTAAGATTATTTGGAAAAAGGATGAAGCTCATTCAGGAGGCCTTCTTGCAATGTCTATACATCCTAATGGAGAGATTTTTGCAACTTCTGGACAAGACGGAACTTTTCGCATACTAAATTGCAATAATGGAGAGGAAATTAAAGCTATTAAACTTGGGAAAGGATGGGTAGAACATTTAAGTTGGTCAAATGGCGGTTTATATTTGGCCATAGCTTTTTCCAAGAAAGTATATGTATTTAATCAAGATGGTAGTGAACAATGGATTTCAGAAAAACATCCAAGTACAGTAAGTGCAATATCGTGGTCGAATAAAAATGAATTAGCAACTGCATGCTATGGACGAGTAACTTTCTTTGATGTAGTAAATAAAAAGACCAATCAGAAACTTGAATGGCAAGGCTCACTAGTTTCGATGCAATTAAGCCCTGATGGAGATATCGTGGCCTGTGGGAGTCAAGATAATTCTGTACATTTCTGGCGTAGATCAACTGGACTTGATGCTGAAATGACAGGTTATCCAGGTAAGCCTTCTCACCTTTCTTTTGATGATACTGGAATGCTCTTAGCAACAAGTGGTAGCGAAAGAATTACAGTATGGAATTTCTCAGGTAATGGCCCTGAAGGAACAATGCCTGGAGAATTATGTCATCATACTGAACCAATTTCTAGCTTAGCTTTTTCTAACAAAGGTTTGCTAGTTGCCTCAGGATCGAGAGATGGATCAGTCGTAGCTAGTTTTCTTAAAAAAGATGGTAATGGAGATCCTGTAGGGGCTGCTTTCGCTGGAGATTTAGTTGGAGAAATTGCTTGGAGACCCGATGACTGTGCTTTAGCCGCAGTAAATGCAAAGGGTGTAGTAACAGTTTGGAATTTTAAAGTACGTACTAGTTCCTTTTGAAAGAGATTTAAAAAATTACTAGCTTATAAATTTACCAATAATTAGTTTTCAAATGTCTCTCCATACAAATAACTTCGCAATCATTATCAATACCTTTTGGATGAATATCGCAATATGAAAGACATTGTAAATATTCATCTATAGGATTATTAGTATCAATATTATTTTTATTTTTTTGAGTTTTTGAATTAGTCATAAATAGATTCCCTCCATACATTTAGTGTTAACCTAAACCAAGAGAATAAGAAAAGAAATAAGCAAAACTTCCTAAAAAATAAGAAAGAAGTAACTATTATTTAATACTAAAAATAAACAAATTGATTACCACTATCGGACATTTTGAGTTAAAAATCAATGCGTACAAAAACCGATTGTTTTTTAATATATTATTTATTACTTTATAAGTGTTGAGTTTTAGGAGGTCTTTCAAAATGATCGATAGCCTGCCTGCAATTTCGGAATAATTCCGAACTAATTTAATTAACTGCTCCAATTATTTTTTATTAATGTCTGAACTTAATTCTTCTGCATCGTTTAGGTGCCCTACAGGAAACAAAGTTCAATACTAGAGTTTTTGCCCCAGTTAAAAACAATTAGTTATTTAAGATTAGATTTAGCTGAAGAAAAATTAACAACTAGAATCAAAGATTTAGTCTAGTTATTAATTTTGAAAGATTAAATAAGTAAGAGAAAAAAAGGAGAGATCTCAAAATCTCTCCTTTTTTTATTGCTATGGGAAAATTTGTTTGGCATTATTAATTATATTGAGCTATTTATTGTAGTAACAAACATTTTTGAAATAGGTACAATACAGTGTCAAGTAAAATTAGATATTTTTCTGAAATGTTGGCTAGTATTGTTAATGAAATTGAATTCAAAATAGTTTTCAAGAAATTAAAGAAACTTGATCTAATGGCTGATGTTGACGATCAGAGAATCCATCATTTCAATCATTAATGATGAGTTCCAACATAATTTGATGGATAACAATATAAATTCTAAAAAACAACAATTTAAAAAAATATTTATTTTAAATTTAAATATTTGTACTTCTGATTAACAGAAAAGAAATTTGTTTTAATCAATGAAAAATTATTTTTGTCCATATTGTAATCCTAAGTATCAATTTCATAAGAAATTAAAATCTGGAGAATTAATATGTGGTTTGTGCGGAGATCCTCTTGTAAAAAAACCATTTATTAAAATTAATCAGATAATAGCAATTATCGCCTCCTTGTCTTTGTTACTCCCTTTGTTATACACATTTATTTTTTTAATAAAAAACCAAATAAATCCACCAAAAAGAAATTATCAAGCTAATAAAAATTCAATTCAAAAAATATCAAAATCAAAAATTTATCAACCTCTACAAAGTGATTTTTTTAAGCAAGAATAATTATCTTTAATTTGAGAATTACTATTAATCTTTTCAATTTTTTCTTCAAAATTGTTTTTCAAAAATGATTCTTCACAATGATTATCGCAGCCGCCATTTAAATAATTGTGAGCTTGTGAAAAATGATTAGTTGTGATTAATATAAAAAAAAACAACTTAATTGTTTGTCTTATTTTTGATTTCATTTTTAAAATATTTTATCTTTTAATCATACGTAAATAAATACTTAAAATTAGTTCCAAGGGCTGTTAATAAGTCCCCATATATCAAAAAAGAAAAATAAAATAGCAATTACCACTAAATCCCAAGCTCTCTCCCTAAAAGCCCAAGGAGCAATAAAAACTTCTCCTAAGCCATGTAGTGCAGCTCCAGTAGGAAGGTGATCTAAAACAAGTAAACTATGAGAGAGTATAAAAAGCAAACTCGCAAAATAACGAAAAAAAACAAATTGCCAATTGCCTGAGTTCATTTTTTTATTTTCTATGAAATATACTTCAATGAGTAAAATAAATAAATAGATTATGTTTGGAGATATTTATTTTTGTATTAATAAATACTAATTGAGGTTTCAACCTAAAGTAAAAAAGTTAGTAAATGAAGAGATATATGTTTTCAAATTATCGCCCTAAAAATAGTTTTGATGAATACTTTAAAGATAATGTGAATTCTGCAAGGGAAATTTTAGCTCCTTTATTATCTGCCCTTGATAACATGGGTCTAAACGAACTGAATAGAAATCACTCTGCAGCTAAGAAATTATTACTTAGACATGGAGCAACTTTTAGGTTAAACGACACAGGTTTGAAAGGAACGGAGAGAATACTACCTTTTGACCCTTTACCAAGAATAATAAGTAAGGACGATTGGATGACATTAGAAGAAGGCCTAAAGCAGAGACTTGAGGCAATAGATCTCTTCTTAGATGATGTATATAACTCTCAAAATATTATTAATGATGGAATAATTCCAAGAGAGTTAATAGAGAGCTCGGATGGATGGAGACCTCAAATGTTAGGTTTTAAGCCTCCATTAAATAAATGGTGTCAAATATCTGGACTTGATTTAATAAGAGATGGTAAAGGTACTTGGCATATTTTAGAAGATAATTTGAGATGTCCTTCTGGTGTGGCTTACTTTCTGGAAAATAGATTAGTTATGAAGAATATCTTCCCTAACCTTTTCTCTGGAAGGATAGTTAAACCTATTGATGATTACCCATCATATTTACTAAAAACGCTCAAAGAACTTTCTGTCTGGACTGATACCCCAAAAATAGTCTTGTTAACACCTGGAATTTTTAATAGTGCATATTTTGAACATAGTTATCTAGCCCAAGAAATGGGAATTCAATTAGTTCAAGGACATGATTTAGTTTGTATGGATGACTATGCTTACTTAAAAACTACATCTGGATTAAAGAGAGTAGATGTAATTTATAGAAGAATTGATGATGACTTTTTAGATCCTATTCATTTTAGAAAAGATTCATATCTAGGAGTTAGTGGATTACTTGATGTTATGAGGGCCGGTCATGTAGCCCTTGCTAATGCACCTGGAACAGGA
The DNA here is from genome assembly GCA_003209055.1 of Prochlorococcus sp. AG-670-O13. Classification (GTDB taxonomy): domain Bacteria; phylum Cyanobacteriota; class Cyanobacteriia; order PCC-6307; family Cyanobiaceae; genus Prochlorococcus_A. The sequence continues at coordinate 3,647 of QCTB01000032.1, read as the reverse complement.
TTAGCCGATGACAAAATGATTTATTCTTTTGTTCCTAAAATAATAAAATATTATCTTGATGAAGAGCCAATTATAAAAAATGTTGAAACCTATATTTGCTTTTACGAAAAGGATAGAGAATATGTTTTAAAAAATCTTCCAAAACTAGTTGTAAAATCAGTCTCTGAAGCGGGTGGTTATGGAATGTTAATTGGGCCCCAATCAACTACAACTGAGATAAAAGAATTCTCTGATAAAATAAAAAATAATCCTAGAAATTTTATAGCTCAACCTACTCTAGAACTTTCTACAGTACCTTCATTATGTGATGGCGAACTTTATCCATGCCATGTTGATTTAAGACCTTATGTTTTAAGGGGTAAAGATTCTTGGGTAAGCCCAGGGGGGCTAACTAGAGTTGCTTTACGGAAAGGATCTTTAGTAGTTAATTCTTCTCAGGGAGGAGGATGTAAAGATACATGGGTCGTAGGAAATTAAGATGCTTTTAAGTAGGGTAGCTGAATCTCTTTATTGGATTAATCGTTATTTAGAACGTGCTGAAAATATATCTCGTTTCGTCGAAGTTAGTGAGGCAATGTCATTAGATTGTCCACCAGGTAGTGCAGAACCATGGCTTCCACTAATAGATGCTTCAAGTGATAGAGAAACATTTGATTCAAGATTTCCAGAAAAAAAACAAGATGATGTTATTAATTTTTTAATAAGGGATCGTTTAAATCCCAACAGCATAATTTCTTGTATTCAAATGGCTAGGGAAAATGCCAGGCAAATAAGGGATGTTATGACATCTGAAATGTGGGAACAAATAAATATTTTATATTGGAATTTACAGGAGGGAGAATCTATATGGGATCTTCCAAGGCAGGAGCAATTAAGCGAAATAAGAAGAGGATGTCAGTTGTTTTACGGAATCACAGATGCCACTTTAAGCAAAGATCTTGCATGTCAGTTCAGTATTTTAGGTAGATTACTAGAAAGAGCTGATAAGACATCAAGAATATTAGATGTTAAATATTATTTAATACTTCCAAGCTTAGATGAGCTAGGAGGCGTACTTGATGAGTTGCAATGGATTGCTCTTTTACGTTCTGCTGGAGCTTATCAAATGTTTAGGAAGGCGGAACAAAATTCCATTAAGCCAAACTCAGTAGCAAGATTTCTCTTGCTAGATAAAAATTTCCCAAGATCTGTTAGATATTGTTTAGATGGTATAAGTAATACACTAAAGATGATAGATGTAAATCCAATTTCAGATAATCCCTCTAAGCTTGAATGTATGAGAGGTTTACTTAAAGCAAAGTGGAGTTATATCAGAATCGAAGATATTATTAATAACGGACTTCATGAAGCTATTGATTCATTACAAGTTGATCTAAATAAACTGCATAATCTTATACAAGATAAATATTTTATAAATAAAGAATTTGATTAATGAAAATAAAATATACCCATAACCTTGAATATTCTTATGAAGAATCAGTTCAATTAGGTGAACATAGATTATGTATCAAGCCAAGATCTCACGGATTTCAAAGATTGATAAATTTTGATTTAAATATATCTCCAAATCCTAAAATTCTTTATCCTTTACTAGCTGCGAGCGGTGAAGAGATTAATAGAATAACCTTTGAGGGTTATACAAATAATCTTTCTATTAAAGCATTCAGCGAGGTTGAAACTCTAAAACATCCAGACATTTTTGATGGGGTAAAAGAAAGAGACCTTACATTACCATTTTGTAGAAGCATCATAAATAGAGATCTTCAAGGGGCCTTAGAAGGATGGATGCCAAATGGACAGCATGATCCTTCTGCAGTTGAATTAGCTCAAGAAGCTTTGGCAGGAATAAGCAATAATGCATTATCTTTTATATATCAATTAATTGAAATTATTCAAGATCGAGTAAAGTATACAAAAAGGCATACAGGGCCCGCATGGCCAGCTAGTAGGACTCTGAGAGAAAGAGTTGGTTCCTGCAGAGACTTAGCAATGCTTATGGTCGAAGCCTGTAGATCAGTGGGAATTCCAAGCAGATTTGTTAGTGGTTATCACTTTGAAGATCCTTTACCAAATGAATTTGATTTACATGCGTGGGCTGAATTATATATCCCTGGAGCAGGATGGAGAGGTTTTGATCCAAGTGGTAAAGGATTGATAGACGAGAGATATTTAACCTTAGTATCTTCTTCAAAATCAAACCTTACAGCTGTAATAACAGGAAACTTTAGAGGAAGAACAAACTTAAAGAATAATTTGTCATGGGAAATAAAGCCTCTAGAAATTAATAATTAATCAAGTTTATAAATTAAAGAAATTTATAAATGGTTTTAAATATCATTTAATTTGATTTAGGTGTTTCTTATTTAGTGTTCAATGATACGCTTTTTTGAATATTTATCTGTTTTCATTTGTTTAATATTTAAAACAAATTGAACTCAACTTTAAAAATCGAACTTATCAAACCAAACAAATCCGAAATGTTTGAATTGAAGAGTTACGAAAAATTTCGTGATACGGAAGATGTAAGATTTTTCGATATTAGTATAAACAATTCGAATTTTAGAGACCTAGTTATTCATAAAGGGCCTGCTGTAAGTCCTCCTAATGATAAAGAATTAGGCAATTGGCAATTCTATATTCATCACAATCAAGAGGATAATCTTTTAGCCATATCTGGAGGTCGAACATTTTTTCTTGTAAACTTTGGTTGGGAATATCCTTTCTACAAAGTAAGGTTAGAATCTTGTGGATTAATTTTGAAAATACCCAGAGGTACTTATCATAGATCCGTTTCTGATAAAAATGGTTCTATAGTTTTAAATCAAGCCATAAGAGATAAAGAAGGTAGTGTTGAATCTGAGTTCAAAGTTACTAATAGTAAAGATAATAAAAAACTCCAAGATTGCATAGAGAATCTCAAACCAAAATTTAAAATTTATAGTGTTAAATAACTTTAAAAACCATATTTAAATTTTAAAATTGATTTAAATAATTATCTTATTAATATAAAATAAATATAATAGTAAAACTTAATATGAATCCATTTAGCTTCTTGAAATATTTTTTATGTGTATTTTTTTCATTTTTAATATTATCAGCACCTGTTTTTGCAGGAGCAAATGTTGCTGTTAAAGGAGAGGGAGATGAAGTTCCCAGTTATGTAAGATCTAACATAACTGGTTTTGATTTTCACGGAGAAGATCTTCATCTATCTTCAATCGCAGGAGCTGTAGCAAGAGATGCCGACTTTAGTGAAGTTGATCTTCATGGGACAACATTAACTTTATCTGACTTAAAAGGTTCTAATCTAAACGGAATTAATTTGACCGATACTCTTTCAGATAGAGTTAATTTCCAAAAAACAGATTTAAGAAATTCAATATTAGTAAATATGATAGCCTCAGGAAGTAGTTTTGCAGGTGCTCAAATAGAAGGAGCAGATTTTTCTTACGCAATTCTTGATAGTGAAGATCAAAGGAATCTCTGCAAGATTGCAGAGGGAGTTAATCCAACTACAGGAGTTTCAACGAGAGAAAGTCTCGAATGTAATTAATTCATTTTTATTTTAAATATATTTTTTTTTACCATTTTTATATTTGAAAATTTTATTATCTTGATCTACAAAAATAATTTCACCATTTAGTTTT
>QCTB01000031.1 GCA_003209055.1 Prochlorococcus sp. AG-670-O13 | reverse complement strand
GAATTGAAGAACAAGGTAGAGCATGTGTAATTGTTGTCAACAAATGGGATCTTGTAGAGAAAAATAATTCTACAATTTATCAAGTAGAAAAAGAACTAAGATCAAAATTATATTTTCTGCATTGGTCAAAAATGATTTTCATATCAGCTTTGACTGGTCAAAGAGTTGAAAATATTTTTGAGCATGCCCTTAGTGCTGTAACTCAACATAGAAGGAGAGTCGCAACATCAGTTGTTAATGAAGTCCTTAAGGAGGCTCTTGGATGGAAGAGTCCGCCAACAAAGAGAAGCGGTAAACAAGGAAGACTTTACTATGGTACGCAAGTAAAAAACCAGCCTCCAACATTTACTCTTTTTGTAAATGATCCTAAATTGTTTGGAATAACATATAGAAGATATATCGAAAAACAAATTAGATTAAACCTTGGGTTTGAAGGTTCTCCAATGATTCTTCTTTGGAGAGGTAAGCAGCGAAGAGACTTAGAAAAGGAGATAACAAAAAAGAACATTAATATTATTCAAAAAGATTCATGAATATTCTTACTAAATTTTCTGTTGGACAATATGTCGATGGGAATAGAAGTTGGTTAAGAATTATCGACGCTAGATTAAAGATAATTGTAGTATTAATTTTTCTAATTACTCCAATCTGGGCGGGACCATTATGGAGAGTAAGTTTAGTTTTTTGTTTGATGTTTCTTACTTTTGTAAGTTTGTTACCTTCTAGAGTTTGGTGGCGATCATTTGTCTTTCTTGTAGGATTATCATTATTAGTTGGATTTTTATCATTAATAGCATCCTCTGATATTCAATCTCTTGATAGCTCTATAAGAGATCCTAATGAATTGAATTTGATTTTAGGAAGTCAGGAAAAATGGAATATTTTAGAAATTCCATCTAAAAAAATAGGAATTTTAACGTTTGGTCCCTTTAATTTATCTAAAAAGGCATTTGAATTAGGAATAAAAACTTCAACTTTATTATTTACGGTTATTCATAGTGTAAATTTGATGCTCTTAACAACTTTACAAGAGGATATAGTTTGGGCATTAAGTTGGTTTATGAATCCTTTAAGAAAAGTAGGATTACCTATTGATAAATGGCTTATTCAATTACTTTTAGCTTTGCGTTTTATTCCTTTAGTTCAAGAAGAATTCCAAAATATACTCAAATCGGTATCAGTAAGATCTATAAATCTTAGGAGATTAGGTTTTAAAAAATCTATTAATGTTTTATTAACCATGATTGAGAGACTATTTTTAAATATATTTTTAAGAATCGATCAAGGCGCGGATTCGTTACTTTCTAAGAAAAATATCATTATAAATACTAATAGATTTAGGACTTCAGATAAAAAAAATTCTCTAACTTTTATTTTAAATTCATTATCTATATTTTTTATTTGCATAGCAATTTTCCTAAGAAAACAGTATGGTGCATTATAAATAACATAATATTTAAGTTTGAGTTCAGAGCGTTATTTAAATCATCCAACATTCGGAATGTTGTATCAAGTCTCCCCAGGTAATGAGGGAAAGTATATTTATGCGACTTTATATGCACAAAAAATGTTTTTTTTAGTCGAAATAAAACAAAAAGAAGTTTTTTTTGAAGTAATACCCTATTTAGATGCTCGGAATCAGTCTGAAATAAACTTGCAAAGATCTAGAAGACAAGGATCAGAAGAGTTCCCAAAATGGGAGAATTTATTTAGACAAACTTTCTTATAAAATTTGGAAATTTCAAATTACTTACAAATAAAAAAGAAATTACCACTCAATGTAAATTTACTTGCTGTTAGTAAGGGTTTTGGTATTCAAGAAATCAAAACTATTAGTAATGAAGGACAAAATGATTTTGGAGAAAGTAGATTTCAAGAAGCTATTGAAAAGAAAATCTTGTTAAAAGATTTTAAAAATATAAAATGGCATTTCATAGGAAGAGTTCAGAGTAATAAAATAAGAAAAATAGTGCAAAACTTTGAATATATTCATTCTGTAGACTCATATGAAAAGTTAACAAAGATTTCGAATGTTGCATTCGAAGAAAATAAAAATCCAAAAATAATGTTACAAGTTAAATTAAGTAATGACCCAAGTAAAGGTGGCTTTAATCCTAAAGTACTGATAGAAAAGTGGGATCAGATTAAGCAATTTAAGAGTATTAAAATTAAAGGCCTTATGACCATAAATCCAAAAGGTTTGAGTTCAAATCAAAATATTAAACTATTTAAAAAATGCCGGCAACTTTCAGACTCACTAAAACTTAAAGATTGCTCAATGGGAATGTCAGGTGACTGGGAGGAGGCTGTAAAGGCAGGCTCTACTTGGTTAAGAGTAGGATCATTAATTTTTGGTAATAGATCATATTCGTGAGTAATTAATTATATTTTATAAAAATCTGGTTTTTTAACTTGCAGTTAACTATAAGTAACGTTATCTAAGTATAGGTAGTTTATTCATTCATAAAAGATGAATGTATTACTTAAGGTTCTTTGGCCTTAGTTATCAATTTCAAGAGGATTTAAAAGGTGTCACTTATTTCTCGATTAAAGGCAGTTGTTGCAGGTGATGATTATCTGGATGATGACTTCGATGATTTGGATTATGCATCAGAGGAGGAATTGAACGGAATAAATGATTTCAAAAAAAATCAAAAAAGTTCAAATGCCCTTTCAAATTCTAATCCATTTGAATTTATGAATAATAATAGGTCATCAAATGTGGTTGGAATGCCTGGTCTCTCAAACTCATCTTCTGAAGTTAGCTTGATGGAGCCTAGGAGTTTTGATGAAATGCCTCAAGCAATACAGGCATTAAGAGAGAGAAAGACTGTAATTTTAAATTTGACTATGATGGATCCTGATCAGGCACAAAGAGCTGTTGATTTTGTCGCAGGAGGTACATATGCAATAGATGGTCATCAAGAAAGAGTTGGAGAAAGTATTTTCCTTTTTGCACCTAGTTGTGTAAATGTAACTAGTTCCTTCCCAGAAGAAGCTTCACCTTCTAATGTTTCAAGCAAAAAGACATCTCAATATAATTTAGAAACAAATATAACTCCAGAACCAGCTTGGGGAGAATCTAAATTATCGGCTTATTCTTAGTCAGTGACTACTAAAATAGCAGTAATCGGTTTCGGAAATATTGCAAAAGCTATAATCACTCCACTATTTGATAAAAAGTTAATAAATCCGAAGGATGTTTACTGTTTAGTAAATACAAAAAAGAGTTTAGAAAATATTAGAAAAAATTATAATTATGATGTAAATATTTTCCAGGCAAACTCTAAAGATGCGAAAATTATTTTAGATTGTCAAATTAAACTTCTCGCAGTAAAACCTCAGCAACTTAAAAATATAATTGAATTAGAAGAAAATAATAATAATAAAAATTTATTGGTTTCTATTTTAGCTGGTGTTTCTTTGGAAAAGCTTATCAAAAGATTCCCAAATCATAAATGCGTTAGGGTTGTAACAAATATCCCAATAACAATAGGTAAAGGTTTAACTGGAATTTCTTGGGGAGAAGAAATAACAAAAGATCAGAAGCAATTTATAAAAAGATTATTTGAAACATCTAGCAAAATATATGAATTTCCTGAAGATTTACTCGATATTTTTTTAGCATTAACATCTTCAGGACCAGCTTTGATTGCCTTAATTATTGAAGCTTTAAGTGATGGGGGCTTAAGCGGCGGATTGCAAAAAAGACTTTCTGAAGAACTTGTGATGGATATGATTTTAGGTACTGTGAGTTTAATAAAAGATACAAATATAACAACTGCAGAGCTTAAGAATATGGTGACTTCACCTGGAGGGACAACTATATCAGCACTAAGGGTTTTAGAAGACAAGAGTTTAAGATCTGCTTTAATTGAAGCAGTGGTTTCTGCCAGTAATCGTAGTAAGGAATTTCGTTAACTATTAAATATTTTTTATAGATTCTATATAAAGTTTTTCAAGAGCCTCTATATTTTTTTTAATTGTATATCTTTCAATGACTCTTGCACGTCCTTTTTCTCCTAGATCCTTTGTGAATGAAGGGTGATCTACCAAAATTGGAATTATAGTTTTTAATTGAGTTACAACATTATCAGTAGAGATAACAATACCTGCTCCATTATCTAGAACTTCACCATCAGCCCCAGCATCAGTTGCAACACATGCTGTACCCGTAGCCATAGCCTCTAAAAGTGATAAAGATAGTCCCTCTACCAAACTTGGTAAAAAAAACACCTCTGCTATTTGCATGATTGCTACTCTGGTTTCTAAATCCATTTCTGATCCCCACCAAATTAATTTATCTTTACCTAGATTAGAAAAACTATTTTCAAGGGTCGGCTTCATTGGACCGTCTCCTACAATAACAAGTTTACAATTATGAGTTTTTGTTTGACGCCAAGATTTTAAAAGTGCCTCAATATTTTTTTCGGTAGCAATCCTTCCCATATATATAAAGATTCTTCCTTCTCCTAGTTTGCTTTTCACTAAATTATATTTTTTACTTTTTACTGACATAGGTTGCCAAATATTTTCATCAACTCCATTTGGAATAATTACTTGCTTTTCTTTACTAACGCCTAGTTTTTCTAAAATTGTTTTTTGAGGTTCTGAAAAAATAATTAATTTATGAAATTTGGCTAGCGAGGGAGCATAAAGTTGATAAGTTAGTTGTTGAGTACTTGCAGTTAAGTTTCTATTATTTTTATCAAAAGCAGGATGAAATGTTCCTACCAGTGGGAGATTGATTTGTTTGCAAAGTTCAGGCAATCTAAAGTCTAAAGGAGATAAAGTTAAACTTGCATGTACTATATCTGGCTTTAATCTCTTTAATGAAAGTCTTAATTCTTTTTCTGCTCTTGGAGAGGGGATTGTGTAAACTTGCGATTTAATTAAGTAAGGAAGACTTACTTCAGGATCATTGGCTAAAAATAAGGATTTAGATTCATTTGTATTAGAAGGTTTATCAAAATGTATAAAACTAACTTTATGGCCTCTAACTTTTAATTGTTCGGTAGTTAAATTTCCATAACTTACATTTCCACAAAAGGGAGATTTTTTACCTAACCAGGCAACATGAACCACTTGAAAATACTTAACTATTTATAAAGTTAACAGTCAAAGTTAAAAACAACAGGATCTTTTAATTAAGTAACAGTTTTCAACTTGGTTAACTGTAGAAGTCTCTTAAAATTTTTAGTGATGATAATTCTTTTTCTAATTGAGCTGAGATCCAACTCTCAACAATTGATAATATTTTAAGCCAAACTTTTTTAGGTCCTAATAGTTCTCCATCTGATTTTATAGGTAATTCTGAGAAAAGAAGCCTTTGCAAAAGTGCTATTTCAGATGCATTTACTTTTAAGATACTCTCAGTATTCTCTATGGTAGAAAACCCCTCATTTGGTAAGTAGTGGCATTCCCAATCCCAATTGCCTAGAGGGGGAATGATAGGGTCACCCGTTTTGCAGCAAAAATTTACGGGGATATTTATCCCTCCAATAGCTAATAAGTGAATTAAAGATTGAATACTCATTGAAAGCATAATGAAATCATCGTCACTTTTATTTTTATATTCATAAATTCGATCTAAATGAATAAGGACACTAGATAAATAACTTTGTTGCTTGTCATTGTTTCCTACTAATAAAAAAGTTAATTCAGTTATTGCTTGAGCTGCTGCAAGACATTCAATATTTTTACCTAGACCATTATAGCTTTTAATTATTTTAATCTGACGAACTGACTTAAGACTTCTATTACCAAAGATCTGAAAACTTAAATATGTTAGAGGAGTAGCTGCCGCAAGACTACTTTTTGGACGTTTAGCTCCTGGCGCGGCGAGCCTAATAATACCTTGCTCATCTGTTAAAACAGTTATTAATCTACCACTTTCGCCTAGCGGACTCGCTTTAATACAAAGGCCCTCTAATCTACTTTCCCTTGACATTTAATTAATTCTGATTTCTTTAAAGATTGAATTAAAATTTGAAGTCCCAACACAATCTATTCCTAAATCAAGTAAATCAACAACTTGTGATAGTTTTTTAATCCCTCCAACAATTTTTATAGAATTTTGCTTACCTAGATATTTTAATATTTCAACTATTTCCAAATTAGAAATAGGAGCTCCAAAACCATCTCCAAATTGGAAATTTGTTATTCCTAATTCAAGAAAAATTTCTATGGCTTTTTCAAAAAGTTCTTTATCTAATTTCTTTTTATTAATAATAATAGTTACAGGTAATTCTGAAGCATTAATGTTTTCAATTTCATTTCCGAAGGAATTTATTTTATTTTTAGAAAGATTAAGAAAATTAGGTGTGTACTCTATTCCATTTGCACCTGCATCTTTTGCATAGCAAACGAATTGATTAATAAAATCAACTGGTAAGTCAGCAAATGGATAAGAAATGAAAGTATTAATATGTATCTTATGATTACTTAATGTATTTTTTATATGACATAAAAAGTTAAGAGATGTAGAAACATTCTTAATATTATATTTTTGAATTAAATCGCAGTTTGCATTTAGTTCATCCCAAGATAAATAAGGATTAATTATTATTGCATGTATCTTTTCATTTAATTCATAATCAATATTAAACATACTTAATATTATTTAGATTGGATTAACCCATATCCACCATGGTTTCTTTTATAAATAACTTGAAGGTCATTATTTTTTTTATTTTTAAAAACATAAAAATCATGATCAATAAAATCTAATTGTTTTCTGGCCTCTTCTAAAGAAATAGGACTCATCTCAAAATATTTGTTTTTAATAGATGGTTCAGGTAATCTAGCCTCTCTTTCTTCATTAAAGATATTATTGTCTATAGAATCTGTTACTTCATTTGTATTGGCATAAGAATGTTTATTTTTAAAAAGTTTATTGTGTAATGTTTTATTATGCCTTTCTTTATATTTACGTAGTTTTCTACAAAGTTTATTTGAAACTAAATCAATACTAGAATAAAGATTCTCTGTTTTTTCTTCGGCTCTGATAATAGTACCATTGGCAAAAATTGTAACTTCAGCTGTTTGGAATGAAACTCTTGGATTTTTTTCGACTGAAAGATGTATATCTGCTTCTTTAACGATATCCTTATAGTGATGTGTTGCTTTTTTTAACTTTGCCTCAGTATATTCTTTTAATGCGCCAGTGAGCTCGAGATTTTTTCCATGGATTAAAATTTTCATAATAAATCTAAAAATATTTTCATGCTTACTAAATCTACTTAAATATGATTAATAGAACATCAATAATTAAACAACCTGATAAAATATCCTTCTTTGAGGATGTATATAAATTACAAAAAGGATATCAAAATGCATTAATTTCAGGTGAATCAAATATGAATTTTATTTGGTTAGGAGAACATCAACTTTGTTATACCTTAGGACGAGGATCAAAAATGAGTAACTTGCTCTTCCCATTAGATGAACAAGATGTATTTAAAATTGATAGAGGTGGAGAGGTTACATGCCATATGCCAGGACAGTTAGTCACTTATTTGGTTTTAGATCTGAATAATTTCAATAAAGATTTGAATTGGTATTTAAGAAAAATTGAAAAAATAATTATTAATGTTCTAGGAAGTTTTAATATTGATTGCTCTACTAAGGATGGATTTACTGGTATTTGGATTGGGGAAAAAAAAATTTCTTCGATTGGTATTGGATGCAAAAGATGGGTAACAATCCATGGCTTTTCAATAAACGTTAATTGTCAGTTAAAAAATTTTAATAAAATTGTTCCTTGCGGTATTGATGGCTGCCAAATGGTAAATATGTCTGATTACAATAAAAATGTAGATATAAAAGAAGTTAAGAAAATTGTTAAAAAAATTATTCAGGAGGAATTTAATTTTGATTTTGTATCAGAATAGAAATTAAAAAAAAATGGAAATTTAATAAATATGAATGATCTAGCATATTGGCCCGCATCTAAATTTCTTATTAAAAATGAAAAATTTAGTAGTAAAAGAAAGGATATAAATAATCTTTCCCACGTTGATCAAATATGGGAATACTTAAAATTAAGATGTGGGAATACAATAGCTATTAATGATTTGAGAGGAAAAAATAAAGAAAAATTTACCTATTTTGAGTTAGCAAATTTAATCACTAAAGTCTCTAGTTCTTTTAAAAATTATGGATTAGTTAAAGGTGATGTTGTCACATTAATATCTGAAAACTCACCAAGATGGTTAATAGCTGACCAAGGGTTGATGCGACTAGGAGCTATTAATGCTGTAAGAGGTATTAATTCACCTTCAATAGAATTAGAGTATATTATTGAACACTCTAATTCTGTTGGTCTAATTGTTCAATCTAAAGAAGTCTGGTTGAAATTAAATAAAAAAGATGAACTAAAAAAAAGATTTAAATTTATAATTAATCTGGAAGATGAACAATTTGAAGATTTAATAAATTGGTCTGAATTTATAAAAGCAGGAGAAAAAAATCTTTTAAAAAATAATAGTTTTGAAAAAGATAATCATCATATTAATGATATTGCTAGTATCCTTTACACATCAGGGACAACAGGCAAACCAAAAGGTGTTCCCCTAACACATGCAAACTTTTTACATCAAATCATTAATCTGGCCCATATCGCCGATCCAGAACCAGGAACTTCTGTCTTGAGTGTATTACCTATCTGGCATTCGTATGAAAGAAGTGCAGAATATTTCTTTTTTTCATGCGGGTGTACTCAATTTTATACAAATCCAAAATTCCTGAAAGATGATATTAAACAAGTTAAACCAGTTGTTATGGCTACTGTTCCTAGGCTATGGGAGGCTATTCATGATGGCTTTTTCTTGGCTTTAAAAAAAATGCCTCCTAAAAAACAAAAAATCGTAAAGATTTTGATAAAGAATAGTTCTATTTTTAAAAGAAATTTAAGAAAGATCAGAAATTTAGAAATTAATCAAGTAAGTTCTTTAGCAAAAATATCTTTGACAATATCTGTAATAGGAAGATTTTTTATTCATAAAATATCGTCTTCTTTTTTATGGCCAAGTATTTTGAAACAATTATGTGGAGAAAAACTTAAATTTCCGATCAATGGTGGGGGCGCTTTACCTGAGCACGTAGATTTGTTTTTTGAATCTTTAGGTATAGATGTTCTAGTCGGTTATGGATTAACGGAAACCAGTCCAGTAATAACTTGTAGAAGAAGAGAACTTAATGTAAGGGGATCTTCTGGACAGCCATTGGCATTCACTGAAATTAAAATAATGAATGAAGAAAAAGATAAGATTTTAAAATTTAAAGAGATAGGAAAGATTCTTGTTAAAGGACCTCAAGTAATGAAAGGTTATTTGAATAATATTTCAGCTACAAAAGATGTTTTATCAAAAGATGGTTGGTTTGATACTGGAGATTTAGGTTTTCTTATTCCAAATGGATCTTTGGTTATAACAGGGCGAGCCAAGGATACGATAGTTCTTTCTAGTGGAGAAAATATAGAGCCAAATCCCCTTGAAACTGAGATTCTTAGTTCTGAATTTATTAATCAAGTTCAATTAGTAGGTCAAGATAAAAAATGTTTAACAGCCCTTGTCGCTCCAAACATAGAATTATTAGAAAATAAATTCTCTGAAAATGATATTTCCAAATTAAATTCGAATAAAGAAATTGGTTTGTTTTTTAAGTCGCAGATAAATAATTTGCTAAAAAATAGATTAGGAGCAAGATTTGAGGAACAGGTATTAGATTGCTATTTTGTTGATGCTTTTACTTTAGAAAATGGTTTATTGACTCAAACTCTTAAGCAGAAAAGAAGAGAAATAGTTGATTTATATTCATCACAGATAGAAATAATGTATAAAAAATAAATTAAAAAAGAAAATTCTCTTTGATATCTCTATATTAAGAGGGTAAATTAATTTTTTATGGAAACTAAAAACTCTATATCCATCAAACGTTCAATAGCAATAAAAGCTATTGTTACCCCTACTTGGAAAGAAGATGCTGAGAAGGAATTAAGTAATGCTATTTCCGCAGTTGATCAACAGTTATCACAACTTGAACAAGAAGGTCAACAAATAGTTAGTAATATAAGATCCCAGTCAGTAAATCCATTAGATCCGAGAGTTCAAGAGCAAGTTGGCCAAGTTCAGCAACAAGTTGGTGCGAAAAGAAACGAACTAGAAGAGCAAAAAAGAAATCTTTTGCAACAACAAAGCCAAGTTCGTGATTTAAAAATGGATGAAATTGTTGATCAAGGACAGGTTGATAGCTTTTGTGATGTCTCTGTTGGAGATAATCTTATTAAGAAGATGCAAGTTTCAATAATAGTTAAAGATGGGATAATTCAATCAATTAATAATAATGTATAAATTTAAAGATTTAAATTCCTTTTTGAATGTAAATCATAGTTTCTTTGGGGCTATTTTTTTGTAAAATATAAACATAACGGTCTTTAGGAGTTTTGTAAGTTCTTAAAGCTAGTAAAACTTTAAAAAATCTATCTGATGTCTCACGAAATATTTATGCCAGCTCTTAGTTCTACTATGACTGAAGGCAAAATTGTTGAATGGTTAAAGAATCCTGGAGATAAAGTTGAAAGAGGAGAATCTGTTTTAGTTGTTGAATCAGATAAAGCTGATATGGATGTTGAATCTTTTCAAGATGGATATCTTGCTGCAGTACTAATGCCAGCTGGTAGCACTGCTCCAGTAGGTGAAACCATAGGACTTATTGTAGAGAATCAGGATGAGATAGCTTCTATACAAGAACAAAATAAAGGTAAACAGATTGAAGTATCCGGTGATGCCCAACTCGAATTATCAAATAAAAAATCTGAAATAAAAGAAGAGAAGCAAAAAGAACTGCCTCAAATTAATGAGCAGGAAGTCGAGATTAAAAGGGAAAAAGTGATAACTACTTCTAATGAGATGCAATTTAATGCCTCTACTACTAATAATTCTTCAAGAGTAATAGCATCTCCAAGGGCAAAAAAACTTGCCTCTACAATGGGAGTTGAATTGACAAAAGTGCATGGATCAGGACCTCATGGAAGGATTCAGGCTGATGATGTATTGAAGGCAAATGGCCAACCTGTTTCTATCCCATGGATTGGAGAAGGGAGTTCTCCAGCTAGTATTGGCAGTTCCCATGTTCAAGCTGAAAGTAAGTCAGAGATTTTAGGGAATAGTTTTGGTAAACCTGGAGAAACTGTTCAATTTAATACTCTTCAAAAAGCTGTCAATAAGAATATGGAATCTAGTTTAAATGTTCCATGTTTTAGAGTAGGTTATTCCATTAATACGGATAAATTGGATGATTTTTATAAGAAAGTAAAGCAAAATGGTGTTACTATGACTGCTTTATTAGTCAAGGCAGTTGCAAAGACACTTAAAAAACATCCCCAAGTTAATTCAAGTTTTTCGGAAAACGGAATTTCTTATCCAGAAAATATAAATATTGCTGTTGCTGTTGCTATGGAAGATGGCGGATTGATAACTCCAGTATTAAAAGAACCCTGTAACACTGATTTATTTGAATTATCTAGAGAGTGGAAAGACCTTGTGAAAAGATCTAGAGCAAAACAACTAGAACCTGATGAATACTCAACAGGAACATTTACTTTGTCTAATTTAGGAATGTTCGGTGTAGATAGATTTGATGCAATACTTCCACCAGGTACGGGTGCTATTTTAGCTATAGCATCATCTAAGCCAACAGTTATTGCTAATAATGATGGTTCAATATCTGTTAAAAAAATAATGCAAGTAAATTTAACAGCTGATCATAGAGTAATTTATGGTGCTGATGGTGCTTCATTCTTAAAAGACTTGTCTTTTCTTATTGAAAACGAGCCAGAGTCACTTGTTTCCTAATTTTAATTGAATTTTGAAATTTATAATGAAGAAATAGATAATAAGCTTGAAGCTTATGACTATTGTCTTGATGAGTCATTAATAGCATGTAAACCTTCTAAAGTAAGGCATGAATCTAGATTAATGATAGTTAGAGATAGTTCATTAGAAGAAGATTATTCAACAAATAAATATACCAAAGATCTCCTGGCTGAACTTAAAGAAGGGGATCTGGTAGTTATAAACGATACAAAGGTGATGAAAGCGAGGTTAAAGGTTGAATTAGAAAATGGGAGATTAGGCGAATTATTAGTGTTGGAGAAATCAGATGAGTCTACT
>QCTB01000030.1 GCA_003209055.1 Prochlorococcus sp. AG-670-O13 | reverse complement strand
CAAAAGGCATTTTAAAACATTTTTATAAGGGGGTTAAAATAAAGCCTTTTAGCAAATATTTTTTATGAAATTACTTTGCATTAAGAACTAATTTTGGCTTTAATTTAGTTTTCTCTTCATTAATAAAACCAATTCCTAAAAGGATTTTTTTTTGATCAACAATTTTTATTGGTTTTTTATAATCAAAAGTTGAGGTTTTAACAAAATTAGTAGAATTAAATTTAATTATCCTACCTGTTTCCCAAAAATCAATTTCTTCTTGGTTTGTTAAAACAAGTGTTGAAATATGATCAAGTGCAAAAATTGTAGGAATTATAAAAGTTTCTTTTTTATTATTAAGATTATTAAGGTCAGATATTTTTATAGAATTTTCTTCATGGAATCCACAAGCTGAAATCCTTTTAAGTTTCAAAAGACAACCTTCAGAATCTAATATACTGCCTAAATCTCTAGCGATGGATCTTATGTAAGTTCCTGAGGAACATGAAACTTTGATTTCCAATATGCCATTTGTTTGATCCCATTTGTTCAGAACTAATTCTTCTATTTCTACCTCTTTTGGTTTTAATTCAAATTCCTCATTTTTTAAAGATTTCTTGTATGCTCTTTCTCCATTAACGTGCACACTAGAAACTTTGGGAGGTACTTGTTGGATAATTCCTCTGAAGTTATTTAGATATTTATCTAACTGATAATGGCTTAAAATAGGCCATTCTTTTTTATTAATAATTTCACCTTGTATATCATCAGTTTTTGTTCTTATACCTAATTGTATTTGTCCAATATAAGTTTTACCTTGAGGTAAATATTGAATAAATCTTGTGGCACTTCCTATCGCTATTGGTAATGTGCCTGTTACATGCGGATCTAAAGTACCTGTATGACCAACTTTTTTGGTACCTAATAATTTCCTAATTTGTTTAACGCAATCATGCGAGGTACATCCTTTCTCTTTATTAATAGATATAAATCCATCTTTGATTTCCATTTTAATATTAAGATTACTATGAGAACTATTTCTTGCTATTTTATTCTTTTTAAATAAGGAATTATTAAAGTAAGAAATTGAAAAAAGATGATTCAATATTAAAAGAGTTTCGAGATGATGCTTTTAATTTGAAATCACACTTAATGGAATTCTTGTCTATTAAAGAGAAAGATTTAGATGGTTTCCTTGAAAATGCAAAGATGGAATTAGCAAATCTTCATCCTGGCAATAATTTAAGTGAAGTTTCAGATTTTTATAAGGAAATTGTTGGAGATAAGCATCTGGCTGATTTAGCTGCTTGGCATATTTCAAGCAAGGATTATATTGCTGATACTTTAAAACTTCAGCAGAGATTTTCTCGAAATTTGGTATTGGATTTTGGTGGAGGAATTGGTACTCATGCCCTAGCTAACGCAATGTCGCATAATGTTGAACATGTTTTTTTCGTCGATATAAATCAAACAAATAGAAATTTTGTTGAATATAGAGCTAAAAAATTAGGAGTGGGCAATAAACTCACTTTTTGCAAAACTATTAAGGAAACAAAAATATCTAGATTTGATACGATCGTATGCCTTGATGTATTAGAGCATTTATCTGATCCAGCTTTTCAGCTTGATAGTTTTCATGAAATTATGGGACCCAACTCTATAGGATTGTTTAATTGGTACTTTTACAAAGGAGAAAAGAATGAATATCCCTTTCATATTGATGATAAAGAAGTAGTTGAAAAATTTTTTAAGACTCTTCAATTAAAATTTATAGAAGTTTTCCATCCTATTCTTATTACAACAAGATCTTATAAAAAGAATTAGAGAACAATATTTACTCTTTTTCTGTTTCTTAAATTCCTTTTGATACTGTCAAAGCTTACAGTGCCTTCTTTAAGAGCAAAAAGTGTATCATCTTTACCCTTGCCTACGTTAATACCAGGTAAAAAAGAAGTACCTCTTTGACGGATTATTATTGATCCAGCAGATACTTTTTCTCCTCCATAGGCTTTAACACCCAGTCTTTTAGAATTAGAATCTCTTCCGTTTCTGGTTGATCCAGTACCTTTTTTATGTGCCATTAGTAGAATGTAATTTAGGAATTTGAGCTAGTGCTCTTATTTGTAACTTCAACTTTTGAAGTTGATTTAGAAGAGCTTTTATTTATTGATATTGATTTTACCATAACTCTTGTAAGCTCTTGTCTGTGACCCATTTTTCTGCGTGTCTTTTTTTTAGGACGCATTTTGTAAACAATAATTTTCTTATCTCTTTTATGAGAGACTACTTCTAGTTCAATTTTCGCATTTTTTATATAAGGCTTACCTATTGAAATATTATCTTTATCTTTAATTAAAAGAATTTTATCAATTGTGATTTTATCTTTTTCTTTTGCATTTAACCTATCAATATCATAATATTTATCAACTTCAAACCAAAATTGTTGGCCAGATGTTTCAGCTATTGCGTATAAATTATCATTTTTTGTAGAATTTTCAGAAGGTTTTTTAGAAGAAGTCATAATATGAGGACGCCAAGAGGCTCAAATTTTTTAATTTGATTTAGCCTGTTTAGCAATCTTGATTGTTAATTTATTTTCTTATTTTATAGTGTAATTAGTCAAGGTTTATTATAAAAATCTTTCATTAAAATTTGAGGTGTTAACAAATGGCGGCAAGAAAAACATATATTTTAAAACTTTATGTAGCAGGAAATACTCCTAATTCAATGAGGGCTTTAAATACTCTGAAAGAAATTCTCGAAAATGAATTTAAAGGGGTTTATGCTTTAAAAGTAATAGATGTTCTTAAACAACCACAACTTGCTGAAGAAGATAAGATATTGGCAACGCCAACTCTTGCCAAGATTTTACCTCCACCTGTTAGAAGAATAATTGGTGATTTATCAGATAGAGAAAAGGTTTTAATTGGATTAGATTTACTTTTTGATGAATTATCAGAGAGTGAATATAGTGGAGGTACAAAAAATAAATAAAAACTTTTATAATTAAAAATCATACCCAAATTAAAAAATAATTTTTTTGAGCAAAAATCCATGAAAGATAAAAAAATTAGTAAATCAAATAAAATGCAGGTCCAGAAATTACCAACTGGAATAGACGGCTTCGATGATGTTTGTAGGGGTGGATTACCTGCTGCTAGAAGTACGCTTGTTAGTGGTACCTCTGGAACAGGTAAAACTGTTTTTTCTCTTCAATATTTACATCATGGAATTTGCAATTTTGATGAGCCAGGAATTTTTATTACCTTTGAAGAATCACCTTTAGATATAATTAGGAATGCAGCTAGCTTCGGATGGGATTTACAAAAATTAATTGATCAAAATAAACTTTTTATCCTGGATGCATCGCCTGATCCTGATGGCCAAGACGTTGCTGGCAATTTTGATCTTTCTGGTTTGATTGAAAGAATAAGTTATGCGATAAGAAAATATAAAGCTAAAAGGGTGGCAATAGACTCAATTACTGCAGTTTTTCAGCAATATGATGCTATCTATGTTGTTAGAAGAGAGATATTCAGACTTATTGCAAGATTAAAAGAAATAGGAGTTACAACAGTAATGACTACTGAAAGGGTAGAGGATTATGGTCCAATTGCTCGTTATGGAGTTGAAGAATTTGTGTCAGATAATGTCGTACTACTTAGAAATGTTCTTGAGTCAGAAAAGAGAAGAAGAACATTGGAAGTTTTAAAGTTAAGAGGAACAGTACACATGAAGGGTGAATTTCCATTCACAATGGGAGATGATGGAATAAGTGTTTTTGCCTTAGGGGCAATGAGATTAACGCAAAGATCCTCAAATATTAGAATAAGTTCAGGAGTTAAAGATCTAGATGAAATGTGTGGTGGTGGTTATTTCCAGGATTCAATAATTTTAGCGACTGGCGCTACTGGTACAGGAAAAACTATGCTGGTATCAAAGTTCATTGAAGATGCCTATAATAATAATGAAAGAGCAATACTCTTTGCCTATGAAGAATCAAGAGCTCAATTAAATAGAAATGCAACGAGTTGGGGAATAGATTTTGAGAAGATGGAAAGTGATGGATTATTAAAAATTATTTGTGCATACCCTGAATCAACTGGTTTAGAAGATCACTTACAGATTATAAAAACACAAATAAATCAATTTAAACCTAAGAGATTGGCAATTGATTCACTCTCTGCATTAGCAAGGGGTGTAAGCTTAAATGCTTTTAGACAATTTGTAATTGGAGTAACCGGCTATTCAAAGCAAGAAGAGATAGCAGGTTTTTTTACAAATACTGCTGAGGAATTCATGGGAAGTCATTCTATTACTGACTCTCATATTTCAACTATCACAGATACTATTCTGCTATTGCAATATGTTGAAATAAAGGGGGAGATGGCAAGAGCAATAAATGTTTTTAAAATGAGAGGATCATGGCATGATAAAAGGATAAGAGAATATATAATTACTGGCCAAGGTCCTGAAATAAAAGATTCTTTTTCTAATTTTGAACAAATATTTAGTGGTGCGCCTCATAGAGTTATTTCTGATCAGAATATCCAAAATGTTTTTAAAGGGATTGAAAAAAATTAGATCAATTCATTTACTTGAGAATCAGAAAAATTTTCTACATTACTAATTGTTTGAGCAAGTAATTCATCTTTGTCAGATTGTTCTAGAGGTAAATCAAACCAGAAGGTTGTGCCTATTCCTAGTTCACTAGCCATTCGAATCTCACCACCATGTTTATCAATTATCCCTCTTACGATTGATAAACCTAATCCAGTACCTTGTTCGGTATGTACTGCATTTTCAACTCTATAAAAACGATCAAATATTTTCTCTTGATCAGCCTGAGATATCCCAGAACCTGTATCAGCAATCTCTATTCTTACTTTGGGTAGAGGTGAAACTAATTCACATTGAGGAGCATCTTTATTGTAGTTAGGAGGGAAGGCTGGGCATGAATCAGGCCAAGTATAAGCCCTAATTTTAAGAGTGCTATTTTTGGGACTAAATTTCAAACCGTTTCCCAGTAAATTATCAAAAACTTGTAAGAGTAAGTCAAAATTACCAAGGATTGACGGTATATTTTCTTCTATATCATGAGCTAAAGAAACATTTTTTTCAGTAGCATTAAGTCTGTAATTTCTTAGAGCTTGTTCTATGGCTTGTTTAATTTCCATAGGCTCTAATTGAATTATTTTACCTGACTCCAATCTTGATAGATCAAGTACATCATTAACAAGTCTTGTTAATCTATCAGTTTCTGAATTGGCAATACCCAAAAATTCGAGTTGCTCCTCATTAGAAAGTTGATCTTTTAAATCATATAAAGTCTCTACGTAACTTTTTATATTAAATAGTGGTGTTCTTAGTTCATGAGAAACATTACTTATGAATCTATTTTGTGCTGCATTAAGTTCAACTTCTCTTGTTAAATCCTGAATTGTTACTGCAATTCCTTTTAATTCAACTTTATTTGTATCTAAAACAGACTGTAAAACAATTCTTAATGTCCTATCAGGTTCTCCCAAGCTACATCTTAAATCGTCATTTTCCTTTTCTCTATTTAATATTGACTCTATATTAGCGTGTAAGTCATTAGATAAAATTTCAGGAATTTCATTTAAAAGATATTTTCCCTCTAGAAACCTCCCCTCCCATCGAAATAGTCTTTTTGCAGTAGGGTTAGTAAGAACAATTTTACCTTTGGAGTCTAATAAAATCGCTCCATCAGCCATGGTAGCGATAAGTGATTGTTGCTTTACTTGGGCAGCTTTAAGCTCTTCTATATTTGCTTCATCATAATTCTCTAGTTGAGAAGCCATTCGGTTAAATCCATTTAGTAATTCTCCTAAGTCACCAGTCATTGGTAAAGAGATCCTAGATTTGAAATTACCTTTTGAAATTTCTCTTACACCTCTTACTAATTCTCTTACAGGTCTGGTGATGGTTAAAGCATTAAACACTGCGCCAAGTATCACTAATACCCAGATAGAAATAAAAACAGCTATTGTTACTTCTCTAGTTAAAGCTGCACTTGCTAAAGCTTTTTTATTAGGTGTAACTCCTAAAGCTAAAGTTCCAAGATACTTACCTTTCCATAACATTGGTACAAATACATCCGTAACTTGTCCTTGGGGAGTAGAATGCTGTCTCACTAATGGGAATTGAGGTCTTTTTTTTAATTCTGATGGTAACTTTAATCTTCTAGTTAATTGAAATTGATTATTTGAATTTGAAGGAGTAGCGCTAATCGGAATACCAAGTTGAACAATATCTTCAGCATCAGTAAAAAATATATAACGTAAATTTCTACTTGATCTCCAAAATTTTTCCGCAACATTTGAAATCTCTTTCTTTTGGTTATTTGCTACTAGTTCCGTAACATTGCCTGAAAGTAAAAGGCCAAGATCTCTTGCGTATCTTGTATCATTCATACCTGCATCTCTTTGAATACTATTAAGAGCAAAAAAAGTGATTCCTGTCATTAATAGACTCACGACAAGAGTAGCTATTGCTAAAAGCTTTGTTCTTAAGCTGAAGCCGCTCCACCAAGATAAAACTCTATTAGACCAGTATTCAGAATGATCCTCAATCATTTGCTTTGAAGAAGAAGGTTCTAATTTATTAAAATCATTTTCATTTATCATTTAACTATCCATACTGTTAAGATTTCTTTTTCTGACTTGGTGACCAATATCCTTCCTGTAATACATGCCTTCAAAACTTATTTCTTTTAAATTTTTATAAGTCTTTTCAAAAACATTATCAAAGTCTTTCCCTTGACAAACAACACTAAGAACTCTACCTCCATCAGTTATGAATTCACCCTTTGAATTTAGAGATGTTCCAGAATCAAATATCTGACAATCTTCAAGGTCAATATCTCCGTAATTTATAGGCAAACCTTTTTCATAATCAGAAGGATAACCTTTTGAAGTCGCAATTACACATCCGCTTAATTGATCAGTCATTTCAATTTTTTCGTTACCAAGAAGATTGCCCGTAGCGCATTTTTGTAAAAGTATTACAAAATTTTTGTCCATTAATGGCATTATTGTTTGGCATTCTGGATCACCAAATCTACAATTGTATTCTATAACTTTTGGTCCTGATTTTGTGATCATTAATCCAAAATATAAAACCCCTCTGTAGTCGATATTCTTTTTTAGCAATGAATCAATTGTAGGTTTAATTATTTCTTTTGTAATTCTTTCAAGGTGACTTTTTGTCAGCAGTGGAGTAGGAGAATAAGCCCCCATGCCTCCAGTATTAGGACCTTTGTCATTCTCATTAAGTCGTTTGTGATCTTGAGCTGTAGGAAGTAAAACATATTTTTTACCATCACAAAGAGCAAAAACTGAAACTTCTGGGCCCTCAATTTTTTCTTCTAGGACAACTATTTCACCAGCATTGCCAAATTTACCTTTAAAAATTTCTTCAGTTGCACTTAAAGTTTCTTCTTTTGAATCAGGTATAAAAACTCCTTTCCCTGAAGCTAGTCCGTCAGCTTTCACTACTAATGGTTGCGGAGATTTAAAAATAATTTTCTTTGCTTCCTCTAATGACTTTACTTTCCAAAAGTTTGCAGTGGGAATATTTGCGCATTTCATGAATTCCTTTGCCCAAGACTTACTTGATTCTAATTTTGCTCCATCTGAGCCAGGACCAAAAACATCAAAGTTGTAGTTACGAAGAACCTCGCCTAAGCCCTCTGCTAAAGGAGTCTCTGGTCCTATTACCACTAGATTAATATCCAGAGAGTTTAATTTCTTGATTAATTCTTTTATATTACTCAAGTCTAAACCTATTCTTTCAGATTTATTTATCTTATTCGAACCAGCATTTCCAGGAAGGAGATAGATTCTTTTTATTAATTCATTTTTTTGAATCGCCCATGCCAATGAATTTTCACGTCCACCATTACCAATTATTAAAATATTTTCTAATTTATTAGAACTTTTAGAGTTGCTTGAATTAATACTCATGAATTGGTTTATTAAACATTCTAAGGTTTGTAAGAAAAATCAGTTAAAATTATCTAAAATTAGTTTAAAAATTTCTATTGTTAGAAAAAATGTTAATTATATTCTATTTTTAGTTTCCAAAGGTGGTTTCATGAACAGTAAATTTGAATTAATTTATGAGGGGAAAGCAAAAAAAGTATTTGCGCATGAAGATTCAGATAAAGTAATTATTGAATTTAAAGATGATGCTACAGCTTTTAATGCATTAAAGAAAGCAAAGTTTGAGGGCAAAGGTGAATTAAATTGTCTTATAAGTTCAAAAATATTTGAGTTTCTAATCAAAAATAAAATTCCAACTCATTATCTTGGTCTACAAAACAATAATTCAATGATTGCTCAAAAAATAAAAATTATTCCCCTAGAAGTTGTCCTCAGAAATACTGCGTATGGTTCTCTTTGTAAACAGACTTTAATTAAACCAGGATCAGTCTTGGAAAGCCCGTTGATTGACTTTTATTTAAAAAATGATGATCTCAATGATCCTCTAATAACAAAAGATAGAATTAATCTTTTAAAAATAATCAATAATGAAGAATTAGAATTTATAAGTGAAATGACATTAAAGATTAATAAACTGCTCAAAACATTTTTTTTTAATATTAAATTAAATCTTGTGGATTTTAAATTAGAATTTGGTCGTAATATTAAAGGTGAAATTGTTTTAGGTGATGAAATTAGTCCTGACAATTGCAGATTATGGGACCTCAGTCAAAAAAATGGTACAATAGTAAGTCTAGATAAAGATAGATTTAGAAATGATTTAGGTGGCTTTATTGAAGCTTATAGTGAAATTAGTAAAAGAATAAACAATTTCATTTAATTTAATTCTAGGCACAATTTTATTTATTTAACTTGATTTAAATACTATGCGAAATAATCTTTCAAAACTTACAAACGCTTTTACAGGAATTGCTTGTTTCTCTCTAGTTTTGATTTCAAATAATTCAGAATTAGCCGCCAGGTATTTAATTAATAAAGAGGGGAATTTTAATAAAAATGTAATCAATCTTCAAAATACAAATCAATATGCAAATGATCAATTGTCAAATTATTTTTTTAATAAAAAAAATAATGTACTTGTTGTAGATAATGGTCAAAATAATTCTGAGGAGAATGTATTCATTTCAGAAATAATTATTGAAGGATGGGAAAATCATCCTGAAGGCAGAAAGTTAGAATTAGCTGCATACGATTCTATGAATACCAAGCCTGGAAGTATTATTAATAATAAAATTTTAAAGAACGATTTAAATTCAATTTATGCAAGTGGATGGTTCTCAGGAGTAAAAATTAAATCAGAAGATGGTCCATTAGGTGTAAGACTTATAGTAAGCATTGTGCCTAATCCAATACTAAAAAAAGTCACACTTAATCCAGAAAATAAAATTATTCCTAATAAATTAGTAAATGATATTTTTTCTAATTACTATGGGACTACTCTTAACCTAAATGAACTTCAAAATAGAATAGATTTAATTAAAAATTGGTATGAAAAAGAAGGTTATTCCCTATCAAGAATCAATGGTCCTGAAAGAATATCTGAAGATGGAGTTGTAATTCTAAATGTAGATGAAGGAATAGTTTCTGATATCGAATTAAGGTTTTTAGGATCAGATGGTGAACCTAATATTGATGGGAAACCTAGAAAAGGAAAAACAAAAGATTGGGTTATAAAAAGAGAATTGAAGACAATCCCAGGTTCAATATTTAATAGAAAAATATTAGAAGCAGATATTAAAAGACTTTATGCTACATCCTTGTTTGATGATGTCCAAGTATCTCTTAGTCCAGATAATAAAAATGTTGGCCAAGTGATAATTATCTTAGATTTGAGTGAGCAAAGGACTGGATCCCTAACAGGTGGTCTTGGTTATAGCAATAATTCCGGTATATTTGCACAAATTGGTCTACAAGAATCTAATGCTTTAGGAAGAGCTTGGTCAACTAATATTAACATTAATTTTGGTGAGCACTCAACAACTTATAACTTCTCCTTGTCTGACCCTTGGATTAAAGGAGATAAGCATAAGACTTCTTTTAGGACAAATGTTTTTTTAAGTCGAGATTATCCTCAAGAATTTAAAAGTCAAGATAATGGAAGAATATATGCTGTTAACGATACAACTACTGCCAGCACTGATTCTTTCTCGTCGATAGTTTTAGAAAAAACAGGGGGTGGATTTTCATTCTCCAGGCCTCTTAACGGTGGAGATCCTTTTAAAGAAACTAAATGGAGAGTTCTTGCAGGAATGAATTTCAAAAAAGTAGAAATGATTGATAGTGATGGTAATAAAAAACCTTATGGAGATAGAACTCCAACAACGGGAAATATCAATGAAATAATTTGTATTGGTTATACTTCTAGTGATGGTACATGCCCTTCTGAAAATACTTTAGTCAGTTTTATTGGCTCTGCCTCTAGGAATAATTTAAATAATGCTATTAGCCCAACTTCAGGAAATAAATTCAGCCTTGGAAGCGAACAGTTTATTTCAATGGGGGATAACTCTCCGACTTTTAATAGAATGAGAGCTACATATGCATTTTTTATTCCAACGAGATTGATAAATCTTACTAAAGGATGTAAGTCCAGAGGGGATTTAAATAGTGATTGCCCTCAAACTATTGGATTCGAATTTAAAGCTGGAACGATTTTAGGAGAATTACCCCCATATGAAGCATTTTGTATGGGAGGATCTTCTTCGGTTAGAGGTTGGAGCTCATGTGATCTTTCAGTAAGTAAAAGTTTTGTGGAAGCAAGTGCTGAATATCGTTTTCCTGTCTGGAGAATGGTATCAGGAGCTTTATTTGCTGATTTTGGAAGTGATTTAGGATCTCAGGATGACGTTCCAGGCAAGCCTGGTAAATTATTACAAAAATCTGGTTCTGGTTATTCTCTTGGAGGAGGGGTTGGTATTAAGACACCAGTTGGGCCATTAAGATTAGATGTAGCTAGTAAAGACTTATCTGGTGACTGGAGATACACTCTAGGAGTTGGATGGAAATTTTAAGTGTTTTCTTGGCCTCCTAATTATGATTTCTGCTATACCATCTCTGGTGTTATTACTAGGGAGGGTGTAGGACTACATAGTGGAGAAAAAACAAGTGTTAAAATTTCATCTTATGAAAAAGAGGGGTATTATGTATCTTTCGCAGATAAGCCTGATGAAATTTTTAAGCTAGATCAAAATCTAATTGGTAGCACTATGCTATGTACTGCTGTTAAATTGTCAGGAAGAAATCTTTATACCATTGAGCACTTATTAGCTTCATTGGCAGGCTGTGGATTGAGTTATATTCTCATTGAAGTAGACGGTAAGGAAATACCATTACTAGATGGATCAGCACTTCAGTGGGTTAAGGCATTTGAAGAAGTTGGTATTAAGAAAGTTCCTAAACCAATAAACTTTATACGAGAAATTAATGAATCAATGATATTCAATAAAGATAGTTCAGTTATTGCTTTAACTCCATCTAACAAAATAACAATTGTTTCAACAATAAGTTTTTCCTATAAAGCAATTGGAAATCAAACTTACGTAATAGATTTAAATCCAAAATGTTTTGTTGAAAATATTGCTCCCGCAAGGACATTTGGTTTTAAAGATCAATTTCAGGAATTAAGTGAATTAGGTTTAATTAAAGGAGGTAGTTTAGAAAATGCCCTTGTTTGTGATGGAGATAAATGGGTTAATCCGCCATTAAGATTTCATAATGAACCTATAAGACATAAAATTTTAGACCTTATTGGGGACTTGGCTTTGGTAGGGTTACCTAAGGCACAAATTTTAGTCTATAAAGGATCTCATTTTTTAAATGCTTTATTGGCCTCAGCACTAAAAAATTAACTTTATCTTTTTAAGTTTTGGAAAAGCAACTATCGAGTGAAAATAATCAATTATCTTCTGAGGAAATATTAGGTCTTTTGCCTCATAGATTCCCTTTTGCTCTCATCGACAGAGTTATTGAACATGTCCCAGGGGAAAAAGCTGTTGCATTGAAAAATGTAACTATTAATGAGCCTCAATTTCAGGGCCATTTCCCAGAAAGACCTTTAATGCCTGGAGTTCTTATTGTTGAATCAATGGCCCAAGTAGGAGGAATTATTGTAACTCAAATGCCCGACCTTCCAAAAGGACTTTTTGTTTTTGCCGGAATTAATAATGTCAAATTTAGAAGACCAGTTGTCCCTGGTGATCAATTGTTGATTACATGCGAGTTATTAAGTATAAAAAGACAAAGATTTGGAAAGGTAAAAGGTGAAGCACATGTAGATGGAAAATTGGTTTGTTCAGGTGAATTAATGTTTTCATTAGTTGATTAATAAAATGGAGATTAAAACTACTAAAAATGATCCTTTTTTCAAAGGAACGAATGTGCATCCGAATGCGCATGTCGATCCAAGTGCAGAATTACATGATGGAGTTTCTGTAGCTAGTGGAGCTATTGTTGGACCAAAAGTAATAATAGAGTCAGGTACTAAAATAGGACCTAATGCAATAATTGAAGGGAAAACAAAAATAGGTAAAAATAATAACGTTTTCCCAAATGTTTTTATAGGACTAGAACCGCAAGACCTTAAATATCAGGGTGCCTCCACAGAGGTAATAATTGGAGATAATAATACTTTTAGAGAGTGTGTAACTATTAATAAGGCTACTTACGAAGGAGAAAAAACTATTATTGGAAATAATAATTTATTAATGGCTTATACACATATTGGTCATAATTGCGAACTTGCTAATGGGATTGTTTTATCAAATGGTGTACAGGTTGCTGGCCATGTAAAAATTGAAGATAAGGCAATTATTGGAGGTTGTCTAGGAATCCATCAATTTGTACATATTGGATATCTTGCAATGATAGGTGGAATGACAAGAGTGGATAGAGATGTTCCTCCTTTTTGCTTGGCAGAGGGACATCCTGGCAGATTGAGAGGTTTAAATAGGGTAGGAATTAAAAGGAGTGGGTTAATGGAAAATAAAGAGTTTGATTTAAAATTATTGCAAAACACATGGAATTTATTATTTAAGTCAAATGATGTAATTTCTATTTCATTGGAAGCAGCTATGAAAGAAAAATTAGACACCTCTTCTACCAAACTATGTAATTTTTTAAAAGATTCAATATCTAAGAAAAGAAGAGGCCCAATGCCTTCAATTAATTTATGAATAAAAAGATATTCATAAGCACTGGAGAAGTCTCAGGGGATTTGCATGGAAGTTTATTAGCTAATGCCTTATTTAATGAAGCTAAAAAAAAATCGATAGATTTAGAAATTTGTGGATTAGGTGGGGCAAGGATGAAGAAAGAAGGTGTACAAATTCTTCAAGATACTACGTCAATTAGTGCAATAGGAATTTGGGAGGCTTTACCCCTTATTCTTCCAACAATAAGAATTCAAAGAAGATTTTATAAATTACTAAAAAAATATCCTCCAGATTGTCTGATTTTGATTGACTATATGGGCCCTAATATTAATATTGGCGCTAAATTAAAAAGATCGAGAAATAATATTCCAATTTACTACTACATAGCCCCCCAAGAATGGGCTTGGAGAGTTGGTAACAATAGCACTACAAATTTAATTAATTTTTCTGATAAAATTTTTGCGATTTTTAAGCAAGAAGCAATTTTTTATAAAAATAGAGGTGGTAATGTTTCTTGGGTTGGACATCCAATGCTTGATTTAACGAAAAAACTACCTTCCAAGAAATTTTCTAGAACAATTCTAAAACTTAAAGCAAATCAAAATATCTTGCTTTTAATGCCTGCATCAAGACCACAAGAGTTGAAATATATATTGCCCACCTTTTTGAAAACTGCCAAAAAATTACAATTAAGATATCCAAGTCTCTTAGTTTATATTCCATCTTGTAGGAGTGTTTTTGATAAAGAACTTAGACAGGGTTTAGAAAAATATGAAATTAAAGGTAAGGTTATTTCTCAACAAGATAATTCTAAATTTATGCCTTACATTTATTCATTAACGAAACTAGCTTTGTGCAAATCAGGCACAGTTAATATGGAATTGGCTTTATATGGAATACCACAGATTATTGGATATAGAGTAAGTAGAGTTACTGCTTTTATTGCTAAAAGAATTCTCAATTTTAAAGTAAGGTTTATTTCGCCTGTGAATCTTTTAGTAAAAAAATTTATAATACCTGAGTTTGTCCAGAAAAATTTTAATGAAAAGAAAATTTTTTTTAAAGCTTGCAGGCTTCTCGATCTGACATCAGAAAAAGTAAAAATCAAAAAAGGTTATACTCTTTTAAGAAAAGAATTAGGAGAGGAAGGAGTAGTTGATAGAGCGGCAAAAGAAATTATTAATTCTATTATTTGAACTTTA
>QCTB01000029.1 GCA_003209055.1 Prochlorococcus sp. AG-670-O13 | reverse complement strand
TTAATCTTCAGTTAAAAAACTTTTTCCCTTTAATACTTAATAAAAAAAAGATAAACTTATTGATTTGTTACTTTGTTAAATAACTTCGAGACTGCTATTCCAGCAACCCATCCACTAGTCCAACAATGTTGAAAATTGAACCCCCCAGTTATTCCATCGACATCAAGAACCTCCCCAGAAAAAAATAAACCTGGGCATACTAGACTTTCCATTCTTTTAAAATCGACTTCATTAATTGAAACTCCTCCAGAGGTGACAAATTCCTCTCCAAATGGCCCTTTATTTGAAATAATATATCTATCTTTCAAAAGACTATTTATCATTATATCTCTCTCATTAGCAAGCAGATCCGACCACTTTTTTTCTTTATTAATACCCATTTTATCTAATAAGAATACCCACAATCTTTTAGTTAACAAAGGTAGAGGTCTTAAATTAATTATGTTTAATTTACCATTATTTAATTTAAGATAGTTTATTTTTTCTTTTAACTCTTCGTATTCTAAATTTGACCATTTTATTATTAAACTACATTTATACTTTTGGTCAAATAACTCTCTTGCTGCTAATGAAGATAGCTTTAAGACAGCAGGGCCGCTAAATCCCCAATGAGTTATCAGTAAATCCCCTCTATTTTTAAAGGACTTATTTTTTAGTTCAATTTCAATATCTATATTCTTTATAGATACTCCACTACACTTGTTCAAGTCAGCTTCTTTAGTGGTAAAAGTAAAAAGGGATGGAACCGGTCTTACTATGCTGTGACCAAGGCTTTTAGCTAGTTTATGACCACTAGGATGGCCGCCAGTGGAAAGGATAATATTTCTTGTAATTATCAAATCTTTTTCACTATTTAGAATAGTAAAAAGATTATCTGAAGTTTTTAAAATTTCTTTTACAAAAAATTTAGTTGATATCTCTACACCTCTAGAAATTGCATTTTTTTTTAAGCAACCAATTACATCTAAAGATGAATCTGATACTGGGAAAACCCTATTATCAGACTCAATTTTTAAATTTAATCCTCTTTTCTCAAACCAATCAAAAACATCTCCAGCCGCAAAACGATTAAATGATTCCAAAAGCTTAATACCACCTCGAGGATAGTTTTCTGCCAACTCATTGGGAATCCATGATGCATTTGTTACATTGCATCTACCTCCTCCACTTATTCTTACTTTCTCCATAAGTTTTGAGGAACCCTCAAGAATTATTATCCTTTTAACTCCATTTTCTGCTGCTGTCACTGCTGTCATGAAACCTGCTGCTCCACCACCTACTACTACTAAGTCGAAAGTATCCAAAATCTAAGCGCTCAATTTTTTCTTAATTTGATAATAGCAACACAATTTATTTAAAAAAAAACTATTTCTATCCAAAATTTCTTACCTCAGATTAAATTTAGTTTAAATGTTGATAATTATCATTAAATACATTTAAAATTATTTTTTTTATATAAACACGTAACTATCTTTTATACATTATTTTAGTTAGATGGTTATTTTATTTTCTTACGTCAAATATTCTGAAGCTAGCTTCCCAATGACGGGGCAGTATACTGCTCTTTTGCTATTAACCACAATTATTTGGATACTTCTTTGGATTGGTTATAGGCAAAATAAAATAAACGATGAATTAAAGAAAAAAGAGAAAGAACAAAGAATTACTGAGAAAACCGAAAGGAGAAAAAAATTAGAAAGTTTGTATCCAATGAGAAAAAGAAACTTTTAAACATACTATAAAAAGCTTTTGAAAAAATATTAAATTGTATTTACTTTAGATTTACTTTCAAATTCACTTCTGATTTTAATAAGCTTTAAAATTTCCTTGTTAAGTTCTTCTTCAGATCTAAACCCTAAAACATCGAAGGATTCCAAACCTAATGAAAGCTCGTATTTATTAATTATTTCCATTTTTTTTAATGAACCTATCTTTATTATTAAATATTTATTAAATAAAGTAATTACTTAGTGATAGATTCAACATATTAGTTACTGCGAATCAGATATAAGAATAAAAATATTTAATTACTAATGATTTTCTAGTATATTTAATATATTTTTTAATCGCCTAATTTCTTTAAGTATTAAACCTTATGTTATTTCATTAGTAATCAGTATCTATAGGCTGCATAGAGACTTTATATTATTTAAATATAAATATCTAGTTTAAATATCATGGAAACTAACAAATTAAAGTCTATATTACAATATTTACCTGGTTTTATGATTCTTCTATATGTTTTCTTTTTAGTAGTAACACAATTTATAAAGTAAAAAATTATTAGTTTTGATTGGTATTATTTCTGCATTCGGAGCCGCCATATCTTGGACTTATGCTTGCTTTATATGGAGAACTCAGACTGAAAAGTATCAATCCATCGATATTAATTTAGTAAAAAATATAATCGCATTTTTAATTTTTCTTCCTGCATTTATAAATATCATTTTTTTAAATGATATAAAATCAATACTTACTCTATTGTTAAGTGGAGTTATAGGAATAGGTTTAGGAGATACTTTTTATATAAAATCATTACAAGTAATTGGAACGAGAAGAACTCTATCTATAGAAACATTATCTCCATTTTTAGCAGCATTATCTGGTGAATTCTTTATTAATGAAAATTTATCACTTAGATCTTATCTAGGGATAATTATTATATCCATTTCACTCTTTATTCTGCTAAGGCAAAGAAATAATCTTGTAGTTAATAATTTAAACCAAATTACAGAACGAAATAATTTGAATTTTTATATATATCCTCTTTTATCAGTCTTATGTGCTGTTTCAGGGGGTCTTTTATCTAGGATGGTCTTTTTACAAAAAGATTTATCTCCTTTTCTAACAACAGAGATCAGGTTACTTGGTGCAATAATATTTTTAATTACAATAAAAAATTTTAGAGTAAATTTCTTTGTAAAGAAATTAAATTATGAAGAACAAAAAAGATTTTTACTTTCAATATTTTTAGGAACAAATTTAGGAATATTGCTACAACAAATTGTTTTCAAAACTCTTCCTTTAGGAATAGGATGGACCTTGCTTAGTACATCTCCAGTGATTTCTCTCTTCTTCGCTACAAAAGAAGAAGGTTATTTAACGAAAGGCATAATATTTTTTACTACATTATTATTTTTAGGTTTATGTTTAATAATTTTATAAAAGATGCATCTATGTAATAAATACTCATGTTATAAGAAAAAACAATAAATAAAATTATTCTAGAAACGTTTTTAATATGAAAATTTTAAAGAAAAAATCACTTAGTGTTTTTGAAGTATACTTAATATTCTTATCATGTATATATGCTGGTTTTATTGGTTATAAGTCCTTATTAAATATATTATTTAGCTAAAACTAATTTATTTTTTGAACAGACTTTACAAGATGACCTCCATCTTGATCATCATCATCATTATTTGAAACGAAAAATAAAAAATATATTCCTACAGATGCTATTGAAATCGAAATAGAAAGGACTGAGAGCTCTTCCATTACCAAAAGAATTTATTTGATATTAATGGAAAAAAAATAAAAATTTGTAAATTAATTAACAATCATCAAATTTAATTTAAATTTACGAATTTCCTAAAATAATTTTACAAGCGATGTTTTTTGAGAAAGTTCTTATCAAGTCGCCTTGCAGTACTAATGTATTAATTAAGTATATAGTCAATAATTGGCCTATTTAGGAGTGAGAGCAAAGTAATCCATCACTGAATTAAAGTGAAAAAAACCTCTTTTAATAATTGATAGGAAGCAAAAATTAGGACTGAAGTAAAAGAACGTTACTTAATTAAATCATTAGGCTGACTTAAATTCCTTGAGTGACTTTATTGCGAAATGCTAGTTATCATGCGTTTCAAAGAATACCTTAGATCAGTGGATATAGATTTTAGAAAGAGTTTTGCCCATCAATTTACCAAGTTTGATAAATAAGCTAATATTGACTAATAAATTAATTGTTTAAACATATAATTTTATGACTTTCAGTGACAAAGAATATTTCGAAGTTATCAAAAAAAATGAAAACGTCAAAGAAGCTTTCGAAACGATAAAACAAACATGTATTAATTTACAAAATCAAACTAATTGCCCAAAAGAAGACATTGAGAATTTTCTGATATTTATTTCTAAACAATGGGATAATTAATGATTAATAAATTTTTTTAAAAGATATTGATAATTTAAATTTCTTTTAATATTATTTATCAGTTTTTACAGTTTCAAAATCTTTTTTTGGACCTGTATTAATACTTGATGTTCCTTTAGCCGCTGAAACAAAGAAAAAGAATCCTACTATCCCAGCAATACCGAAAATTGCAGCTAAAGGGTCAAAAGTGAAAGAGAACATAAAAAACTATAAAATCAAAATAAATAATAGTTTTTGAATTCAAATTACACAATTATTGTTAAGTAACATTAGTTACATGGTCGTATCTCAATATGTCATGCGTTTGTTCTTAATCGAAATTCAATAACTAAGAAACTTATATTTAAATTTAAAATAATTAAGAGAATTTAATATTTAATTATTCTCTAAACCTTAATCATGACAAGGGTAAATTGATAATCTCATAAATTTTTCTATAAAAACATCGCAGTAAAAAACAGATAAAACTATCCACAATTTTTATTTTTTTTGTTTATCGTGGATATATGAATGAAATCTACACAACAACATCATCAATCAGCCCATTTACTGCAATTTTATGGTGTTTTTATCCTTTAGCTATATTAGTTTTGGTTGAGTTATTTCTTGGGGGTGGTTTCGACGATGATAATGATGATCAAGATGGAGGAATGTTAATCCCAGCTTACTCAAGCGCAAAAAATTAAAAATAAAGCTATTCTTGTATACAATTTAAATATCAAACAATATAAATATTTATAATTATCGATAAATTAAATCATTTAACATTCATCTCATTAATATTATTAACTTTTTTTATTACCCTTCTACTCTCTTGGTTAGTAATAAAGACACTTAAAGAGGGTAAAGAGGCTCTCAAAGAAATGAAAAGTGATCCCAAATAACTATCACTTTTAAAAATTTTTTCTCGAATATAGAAATCAATAAGGATACATAAACTTTAAAAATAGTTTGGATAGTTAAAAAATATATTTTAAGTTAGATGGAAATTACTTATGATTGGATTATTATTTTGTTTTTATAAATTTTCTAAATAAAACTAAAAATGCATCTTAATTCCATACTTTATATTTTTTCTTTATCTTTATTTATTTATGTTATGGCTCTATTTTGGAGAGACCTACCTAATCAAAAAAAGAAGTAAAAACATAATTATTATTAAATTTGTTGCCCATACAAATAAATTTAGTTATTAATTTAATAATGTTTCTATTAATTTTATATACATGGAAATTGAATCATCAAGTAATTCAAAAGAAAAAAATTTTTCTAAGTCGCTGAAAATTGAAAAAGAAAATGTTATTTGTAAAGATGGTTTTTGTACATTACCGAATCAAAATGAAAATCCAAGCTTAATTGAAAATAATTTCAATTTATTTGATCCTATTTAATTTAAGAGATTGATTTATAGAAAAAACTTTTAAACGAATACCTTCTAAAAATATTATTTATTTAGCTATTAAATCAAAATTATAAGTAATGAATAATATTTTTATAACTTTCATGAGTTATGACTTGAAATGAAAGTCTTTAAAGCAAAACCACAAGATCCAAGAGATGGAAAGTTTAATCAATTTAAATAATATAAACAAACCTTCTCTAACAACCCAATATTTCTATGAAGGGTTTGATTTAAAACTCATATAATTTTTATATATTCTTTATAAATATCTATTGATATTAAGAGTTATAGGGACCTTTAAAAGTGATAAGAATATATATTTTATAAATCAGATAACACCTTTATGACTATATAGTATGGTTTAAAATATAGGAGCTTGGGTAGTATTGGAAAGGAAGATCGAGTTTATATAACATTTTTAATATCAACCTAAAGAATCTAAATCCCTGCGATAATGAACTAATTTTTCGTTATTGATTGAATTATTTACTTTTAAATTTTTATTCAAATTTTTTTTTATATTTAAAATAGAGAAGGAACTGATTAAGTTTTTCATAATTTTGATTAGATATAAATAAGTTAATAAAAAGATGATCTCTATTGAGCTTAATTTTTATGTTTTTAACCGAACAATTATGTTCATTAACCCGTACCAAGAAATTAAAGCGTTTTATTTCCTTTGCTTTTTTTGCTTTTTTTAAAATCTACAAAAGTTACTTTATTTCGGTTCTCAAGTTGTTTTTTTAGAATTCTGAAGATATGCCATTCGCATTCTGTTAACTTTTGAAATTGATCAAGTGTTTCTTTATCTTCTTCATTAAATTTATCAAAAATATCTGATATCCCCAAACTATTAATTTCAATAAAATTATTTGCTACATCTTCAGGATTTTGTCCGGAATCAAATTCTTTAAAAGCTTCATAAGAATTTAGTTTTCTAGTTAGCCAATTAAACCATAATTCAGATTCATTATTGTTTTCTTCTCTAACTATTTTCTTCATTGACAGATATTAAACTATATTAATAATTGTTGGTCATTCACTATTTGGCACCCGTACAATTACTCAAATTCATAATCTTAAAGTAACGTAAGTAGAGAAAACTCTTTAAGTTTCTTTTTGCTTATTTTATTGATATTTACTTTATTTATCAAAATTAATCATTCTACAAATAAAGTATTAGATATTAATTTTATATTTTTTGACTCAAAATAAAGCTAAGATAAATATTTTATAGAACAAATGCTTTCTGTACCATTCTACGATTTCCCATCATCCCCTTTATTAATAATTGGAGCCCTTGGTATTGTAGTAGCAATAGCAGTATTCTTTCTGGCTTATCAAAAATACTTTAATTCCCCCTTTAATAAGGAACTTCAACAAAAGAAAAAATCTTTATTAAAAGAAAAAAAAGAACTCAATGAAAGATTGCAAAAAATTGAACAAGATTTAAAAAATCTATAAAATTGGGTAAATATTTATAATTTATTTTTGAAGAAAGACAATCTCAAAATTAGAAAAATGGTTTAGTTAGATAAAAAATAAGGTTTCGAATTCAAGATTTTAAGTTTTTAATACGAAATTATGAATTATAAGAGGTTATGGATAAGCAACACCTTGTAGAATTAATCTCTAGCAGCTTGATTTATGAAAGTCAAAATCTTAAATCAAGGGAAAATCCTAATGAAATAATAAATTATCTAAATAGATTAGATTTAGATCAACTTAGAACAATGTCTAAAGAATTCATTCTTTAGTATTTAAAACCAATAACCTGAATAGGTTAATAATGATCTAAAAATGAATACAAACACAAATGATATGAAATAATCACAAGTCTAAAAAGTTGAAATTTATTAAGTTAACACTCATTTTATAGGGGCTTATCAGACAATAAAAAGAATTTTGTTATGACCATTTTCATTGGTAATTTATCATAGGATACTGACGAGGAAGACCGTAAAGACTTATTTAACACTTATGGTAAAGTCACAAAATTTACAATTACTCTGAATAAAGATTCAGTAAGAGAAGAGGTTTCGGCTTTGTTGAAATGGATAACCAGATCTCAGAAAAACTGCAATTGATGATTTGCAAGATGTTTAATGTATAGGTAGAGAAATAAAAGTTATTCAGGCCGAACAAACAGATCGTTTTCCTAGAAAAAAAAGACGATGTGTCAGTAAAAAAAATTTAACTAATGTCTTTTTTATTATTTAAATTTTAAATAAATTTCTTTAAAAATAAAAATTAATAACAAATTTATATTTTAAAAGCTATTTTAGTTTAAAGATTTTTATACACAGTTATAAAACAATAATAAAAAGTTAGAATAAAATAAAAATAATTTTGGAAAAAGTTTTAGTTACCGGAGCCTCTGGATTTATTGCTATTCATTGCATAAATGAACTACTAAAAGCCGGTTATTCAGTAAAAGGATCTCTAAGAAATTTAAGAAGAGAAAACGAAGTAAGAAAATCTATAGAGGATCCTACAAGAAATCAAAAACTAGAATTTTGTAAACTCGAACTTTTAGAGGATGAGGGTTGGGATGAGGCCGCCTTTGATTGTGATTACCTTCTTCATATAGCTTCTCCTTTCACTATTGAAGAGCCAAAAAAGGAAGCCCTTCTTATCAATCCTGCATTAGAAGGAACTTTAAGGGCTTTAAACGCTGCAAAGAAATCATCTAAACTGAAAAAAGTTGTTCTAACTTCCTCTATGGCTGCAATTGCTTATGGCCATACTAAACAATTATGCTCGACTGAAGACTGGACAGATACATCTAAAGAAGTTGGTGCTTATGTAAAAAGTAAAACAATTGCTGAAAAAGCTGCCTGGGATTTTCTAAATACTGATAGTAAAAATTCTTTTTCATTGACTACTATTCATCCTGGAATGGTTTTCGGTCCATTACTCAATGATGATATTGATGGAGCTTCCGCAGAACTTATTTCAAAAATGATTAATGGTAAATTTCCAGCACTGCCAGATGCTTATTTTACAGTTGTTGATGTAAGAGACGTAGCTAAGTTACATGTCGAGTCTCTAAAAAATAATAAAAGTGATAATAAAAGAATTATTGCAACTTCTCCTAAAGGAATCAATATTATGGAAATATCCAAAATATTAAGAAAAAATGGTTATAACAAATCACCTCAAAACTTTATCCCTACAAAAATGATAAATTCTCTTGCACCATTTAATAAAGAAATGAAAAGTATGGCTGCTATGGTTAATAGAGGATCTTATGGCGCTGATATTACAGAAACTATCTCTATATATAATTGGGAGCCAATTCCTTTAGAAAAAACTTTAATAGATATGGCCAATTCCTTAAAACAAATTTTAAGCAAATGAAACTTTAACAAACGAATGATATAGTTTTTTTTATATCTGCAAATTCATAATTTAACCACAATAAATTTAAACTCCACTATTCTTAATGAAGAGGATAATTAAA
Organism: Prochlorococcus sp. AG-670-O13; assembly: GCA_003209055.1. GTDB lineage: Bacteria > Cyanobacteriota > Cyanobacteriia > PCC-6307 > Cyanobiaceae > Prochlorococcus_A. Next base: position 5,460 of record QCTB01000029.1, on the reverse strand, counting down.
AAATATATCATGATTAAACTTAATAGAACTGAATTTTTATTAAAACCATTTCTAAAAAGAAGTAATTATAGAGCGTTTTATCAGTTATTTACAACTCTCATACCAATAATCTCTCTTTGGTTAATCGTTTCAAAGATTATATACTCTCCTCTTTTGCAAATTACTAAAGGATTATTATTAATCCCCATATTTTTTCTACTGACCCTCTTATCCTCTAGGACCTTCTCATTAATGCATGATTGTGGACATAATTCCTTATTTGAAAAACGTTATTTGAATAGCTTTTTTGGCTTTTTTTTGGGTTTATTAAATGGAATACCTCACAAACCTTGGGCAAATGACCATGCCTTCCATCATAGAAATAATGGGAATTGGGAAATTTATAAAGGGCCAATAGATATTTTAAGTTTAGAAGATTATAAGGCTCTTTCTACTAGAGAAAAACTTTTTTATAGGATTAGTCGACATTGGTTAATGCTTTTCCCTGGGGGATTCTTTTATTTAGTGATTAAAGCCAGATTAGGAATGATTTTAATTATCTTTAACTTTATTAAATCTTTAATCAAAGAAAGTTTGATTAAAATTAGAAAAAAAGATTATATGGAACTTCTAAATATCGAATCTAGGATTAAACCCCCTTTCTCCGATTACGGAGATAATTTTGATGAATTATTTGACCTGATAGCAAATAATCTTATAGTGATAATTGGCTGGATAGTTATGTGTAAATGGTTAGGAGCTGTATTTTTCTTAACTTTTTATTCACTAATATTAACTTTTTCAGCAGCAATTTTCATATGTATTTTTTTCATACAACATAATTATGAAAACTCATATGCGAGCAACACAAAAAACTGGGATATTGTCCAAGGAGCTATTAATGGTAGTAGTAATTTAGATATCCCAAATTGGTTAAATTGGTTTTTAGCTGATATATCATTCCATAGCATTCATCACTTATCAGAAAGAATACCTAATTACAATTTAAGATCTTGTCATGAAGCAAATATACATTTACTCCATAAAGCAAAAGTTCTTAAATTAAGCGATTTTCCAAATTGTTTTAAATATATTCTTTGGGACAGCCAAAACGAAAATCTAATACCAATTAATTAAACCCTGCTTAATCTTCTTCGCATTTTCCTTTTTAGAGGAATGCCACTATAAGCGTGAGCTCCTATAGATGGTGGCAAGTCATTTTTAATAGGATGAATAAAAGCATTTGCCATGCTCTCTAACATTTTAGAAAGCCAATTCATAATTAATCTCATTTGAAAATCTAAAAAGTACATTAATATCATCTAACGAAATTTTTCAAAAGTAAATCAGTCTTTATGCTGATTTACTTTTTATTATTGATATGAACATCCATAAAGATTAAGGACGTATGATTTATATAACTTAAAAAAAAGAGAGCTACAAATTATCAAAAAGATAGACTAATTTCTCTGACAAGAATATACACAAAACAAATGCCAGATAATTTTCACAAAGATCTTAAATGTCATAATGAACTTTTTTTGATTTTATAAAAACATTCAACAAGATTAGACAACAATATTTGTAAATCAAAAGATCAGTAATTACAAAACATTGATCCTAAAAAAATTTTTAATAATTAAATAAAGTTAAGTTTTAAAGAATTCAATTAATTCAATAAAGCTTAATTATAGTTTGGTTTTTTTCTCTTTATAAAATCAATTATCAAATCTAGTAACTAATACTTATTTATTAGTATTTTCTTAACAATGCAATAATTAATTTTTAAAGTCATGCTATATCTCATGCCAAATTAAGGAATTAAATTTATGGACAAGTTATTTTTTTCTTCGAATCAAATAACAGAAAGAGATTCCATAGAGTCATATTTTGAATGCATTAGTAAATGCAGCATTGTTGATGGACATCAGGAATGTATCACTCAATGCGTAGAAGTTCATCTTAAAGGAGGGAATAAAGATGAATAAAAAATATTCTCCTCAAAGAAAAACAACTTTAAAGTGGAACTCTAATGGAGATCTTTCTGAGATTGATATGCTTAGAATTTTGGATAAAATGTCAGCCACTGAACTTAATAAATGTGAGTTAACTTGCAATTTAGATTTATAGATGAAGGAATAACTTTATTCAATAAGTTAAATTAACCATTTTTAAAATATCAATTCTTTATATAAAAATTTTGAATGAATCAATGATTAAGAATATAAAAGTATCTAAAAAACGCAAAGATTTTGATAATAAAGAAAAAAATCTAAATTTAATACTTGATTCAAATTCCTATAAACTTGCTCAAGATGACATTAATTTGCTTAAGAGAGATGAAATGCGCGGTGTAAGGATGCTACTAGAAATAACTAAACCTGAATTAGTATTAGAAGAGCAAAATATCATTTCAACTATCATTGTTTTTGGAGGAGCCAAAATAGTCGAAGAATCATCTGTTCAGATCAAAATCGCTGAAATAAAAAACTTACTGGAAAAATTTCCTGCATCTATTGAATTAAAAAATAAATTTAATAAATTAAAGAATTTACTATCTTTAAGTCATTACTATGAATCCGCAAAAGAATTTTCAAAACTAGCTTCATTAAATAACCAAAATGAACAATGCAATTCAAATGTAATAGTTACAGGTGGAGGACCAGGAATTATGGAGGCAGCTAATCGAGGCGCTTTTGAAGCTAACTGTAAGTCTATTGGTTTAAACATTGAGTTACCTAATGAACAAACCCCAAATTCATTTATAACCCCTGGACTTTGTTTTAAATTTAATTATTTTGCATTACGAAAAATTCATTTTGTAATGCGCTCTGTTGCTGCAGTTTTTTTCCCTGGAGGATTCGGGACTCTAGACGAATTATTTGAATTATTAACTCTTCGTCAAACAGGAATGAAAAGTGAAATACCAATAATTTTATTTGGAAGAAATTATTGGAAAAATTTGATTAATTTTGAATTTCTTGTTGAATTCGGACTTATTTCCAAAGATGATTTAAAAATTTTTGAATATGCTGATTCAGCTAAAGAAGCATGGGAAATAATTCAGTCAAATAAATTTTCAAAAAGATAATTCGGAAATTTAAAAATTTTTTTTGTAAAACTTAAAAAATCAAATTACGAGAGTAGGTTAAACCTCTATAAGTTAACTTTATTGCTTTGCTATTAATTACTTTACAATAAACAAATGATTTTCCATTAAAGTACATGTTAACCATAATGCAGTCTCCTAAATTTGCCCAAGTCCCCGTCCTATGGCTTGAGTCATACTGCGGTCTACAAAAGCAGATCGGACGTTTTTGTAGTTAAAGCTACATTCTATTTATAGTATTTATACTTATTTTTGTCAATCTTAAAACAGACTTTTAAATTAATACTATTAAATATCCTTTTTTGATGCTGTCTTATTAAATGAGTTACTATAAATTTCCTGCCTTGTTACTTGTATAGGCTCCACTCTTCCTGCATCACCATGAGTTGGGCAATAGTAAGTCATTAACATCCATTTTTTATCCTTGGTCATAAAATCCTCCCTTTTAAAAAATTTATAGATTCTATTTAAGATGTAAATTAAATAAACTTCTCATATTTAATCTTTTTTTCGTTTTTACTTAACAATATATAAAGTTGTAAAGAAATGACTTTATTAGATATAAATACGCATGACTAAAAAAATAATTACTGCTATTTGTAAGTTAATTTGATAAGAAATTAATGTCTCTTGAATCTATCCTCATGATTGTGGCTCCAATATGTGTTTTTACCACTGGAGTGATTATTTTACCAATATTAGTTAAACCAAAGAAGCAATCAGTATCACCTAAAAGATATGTTCGGGGTTTATAAAATTTAATTCAGATTTATAAAAGGTTTTTCTTAAAAATCAACAAGTAATTAAGTACTGAGATAAAAAAAATAATAAGGCTATATTTAAAAAAGTCTAGCTAAAGATATTTGTATAAAAATGGAGTTACCTGAGGCAATTCTTTTTGATTTAGATGGTGTACTCTTAGATACAGAACCATTACTAGCTAATGCTTGGAGTGAAACCGCAAAAGAATATGATTACTATTTATCAAACGACAAATTATTAGAATTAAAGGGAAGAAGAAGAAGAGATTGCGCAAAAAAAGTTCATAAATGGATAAATAAGGATAACTCAATCGAAGAATTATTAGTTATTCAAAAATTAAAAGTAGATAAGGAACTCACAAAAGCAAAACCTTTTAAGGGTGCCATAGATTTAATCAAGTTTTGTATAAAGGAAAATTTACCTATTGCTTTAGTAACAAGTAGTAGTAAAGAGAGTTTTAAAATAAAAAGTTCTCTAAATCCCTGGTTAAATTTATTCGAGATAAAGATACTTGGAGATGATAAGTTTATTTCTGCTGGCAAGCCTTCACCCGATCCCTATCTGCGAGCATTAAAAATATTGAATGTAGATCCAAACAAAACTTGGGTTATAGAAGACTCATATGCGGGATCTGTCTCAGGATTAAAAGCGGAATGTAATTTATTGTTTTTTTCCAAAGATATTGAGATACTAAATAAATTAATCAATGAATTTAATCAGGACAAGATTCAAAAAGTAAATGAATTATCTGAAATTATTTATTATTTGAAGTTATTTAAAGGATTTTAAAATAATCAAATTCTATTTTGAATAGAATAAAATCCTAAACCTAATATTTAATATGTGCGGAAGATTTGAACTGAAAACTAAATTTGATAAATTACCAAAGATTTTAAAACAAGACTATCCAATTAGGCTTAAAACTAAATATGAGGCTCAAAATTTAATTAGACCTACTGATCCAGTCCTAGTAATTAAGAATGAAGGGAAAATTCAGACTACTTTTATGTCATGGGGATTCATATCAGCTTGGGCTAAAGACCCTTTTGAGAAGGGAAGACCAAGACCATTTAACGCAAGAGCTGAAACTGTTCAGGAAAAAAAATTATTTAGTGGAAGTTGGAAATATAAAAGATGTTTAATACCAGCAAGTGGTTTTTTTGAAAAAAGATATCGTATTAGGAAAAAGAATTATGAGACTTTTTGGCTGGGCGGGATTTGGAGTAAATGGTCTTCATCTAATGGAGCAGAATTAGAAAGTTGCTGTATTTTAACAACTGAAGCAAATGATTTAATAAAGCCTTTTCATCATCGTATGCCAATTATTGTCCCTAATGGATACGAAGAAAAATGGACTGAACAGGTTAAAGATCCTGATCAATTAGAAGGTTTACTTCCAATTATGATGGGGTGGTCATCTACAGGTTGGATAAAAGAAGAAGTTAATAAAAAAAACATAGCTCAAATAAATTTATTTTAAATAACGAAATTTTTATCATTTTTTTGTTATTGAAATTTATTAAGATAATTTGATGTAAACTTCAATCTTCAATAGCTTTGAATTAAATCTGCTTCAAGCCATGGCAAAAATTATTAACAGAAAATTTAGA
>QCTB01000028.1 GCA_003209055.1 Prochlorococcus sp. AG-670-O13 | reverse complement strand
CAGAAACAAAACCATCAAAGAGGGAAAAGAACTTTGATTTTTTATAACTAGAATTTTTTCTACTTGATTCAAGTATAGGTCCCCATATAATGTAAAGAAAAAAAATCACACATAATAATAACCAAAGGTTTTCAGTCTGAGTTGATGACTGACTAATAAAAAGCAAAAGGTTTAAAACCCCACCAATAGAAGAAACAATTAATCTCTGAAGAACTTTTCTAGGATCTCCAAGAGCATGCTTAAACTGACCACCGGTGCCAACTGCAGGTATAAGTTTATTAATTTGATTTTGTTTTATTGGAATAAGCATTTAAAAAATCAATCTTTCAAGACCATAAACCAATGTTTCAAAACTACCTATTTGTCGTATTGCTTGTAAAACTCCAGGCATATAAGCTTTTCTATCAATGGTGTCATGTCTAATCATATAAGTTTCACCAGGGGCACCCATAATAACAACTTGATGAGCTAACAACCCAGGTAATCTTATTGAATGAATATTTAGACCAGAAGCTCTTACTCCACCTCTAACTCCTTTTAAGGATTCAGATTCTTCTACTAATCCCTCATTGTATTGCTTTGGATATTCCTCAATCATTTCGGCTGTCTTAATGCAGGTACCACTAGGAGAATCGGCCTTTTGATTATGATGCATTTCAATCAATTCAACATTATCGTAAAACTTTGCCGCCACAGCAGCAGCTTGTTGAAGAAGTACCATACCTACAGAAAAATTAGGAATAATGGCGCAACCAACTTCTGCTTTTTGCGCGAAAATAGATAAATCATTTATTTGAGAGGGAGAAAGGCCAGTAGTTCCAATAATTGGTGATATTCCGTAAGCTATTGCAGATCTAGTATTTTCATAGACGCAATCTGGATGTGTAAAATCAACCAAAACAGGATTTATATTTTGATTTTTATATTCTTGACTAATTGAACATAAAGATCCCTCGAGATCATTAGAAACAAATACATCGCTACTTTTTAAATTTAATAATTGTGAGATATTTTTCCCATTATTTTTTTTATTTATATCAATTGCAGCGACAAGTTCGCAATCTGAGGAATTTAGAACGGAATTTACAACTTCACTTCCCATTTTGCCTAAAGCTCCAGAAACAAGTACAGGTATAGTTTTTTTAGAATTTTTGTTCATTTTTAATAAAAAAATTTTTTTAAAGGTTGTTACACGCTATTTATAATGCACACAATAACGGCAATTCACCCGTAGGCTGGTAAAAATACTTAAAAAGAATCAATGTTTACGCAGGTCCGCTCAGCAAATCGCAGAGTATCTCCTGTTGAGGATAACAAACATAAAGTTGTAATAAAAGCAGTTTATGTTGTCCTTGAGCCACAATACCAAAACTCCTTAACCGAAGCTGCAAAATCAATAAACGAAATGAATGGCCCATTAGGGATAGACCTTAGTGGATATCTTATTGAAGAATTAAGGAATGAAAAAAATTACGAAGATTTTAAAGCTGACGTGGCTAATGCCGACATATTTGTTGCATCATTAATTTTTATTGAAGATTTAGCCCAAAAAGTAGTGGATGCAGTTACTCCATACAAAAAAAATCTTAAAGCATCTATTATTTTCCCCTCAATGCCTGAGGTGATGAGATTAAATAAATTGGGTTCATTTAGCATGGCTCAACTTGGACAATCTAAAAGCATTATTGGAGATTTAATTAAAAAGAAAAAAGAATCTGATGGTGCAAGTTTCCAAGATTCTATGTTGAAGTTGCTAAATACTTTACCTTCAATTTTAAAATATTTACCCGTTGAAAAAGCACAAGATGCAAGAACATTTATATTAAGTTTTCAATATTGGCTTGGTGGTACTACAGAGAATCTGAAAAATTTCTTATTAATGATTTCAGAAAAATATGTAGTAACAGAAAACTTAAAGGATCAACTAGAAGAATTCAAAATTCAGGATCCTGAAACTTTTCCTGATTTAGGCATATGGCATCCACTGGCACCAAATATGTTTGAAAGTTTAAAAGATTATCAAATATGGGAAAATAATAGGAAAGATATTAAACAAAAGGGTGATAAAACACCAACTATTGGGTTAGTTCTCCAAAGAAGTCATATAGTTACAGGAGATGATGCTCATTATGTCGCTGTAATTCAAGAATTAGAATATCGAGGGGCGCGTGTTTTACCTATTTTCTGTGGTGGATTAGATTTTTCTAAACCTGTAGATGAATTTTATTATGATCCAATCGATAAGGAAACAGCCATAGTTGATGGAGTGGTTTCATTAACAGGTTTTGCTTTAGTAGGAGGTCCTGCGAGGCAAGACCATCCAAAGGCAATAGATGCGCTTAAAAAGCTCAATAGACCATATATGGTCGCATTACCCTTAGTATTTCAAACAACTCAAGAATGGGAGGAAAGTGATTTGGGGCTGCATCCTGTTCAGGTAGCTCTTCAAATAGCGATACCAGAACTAGATGGGGCTATTGAACCAATTATTCTTTCAGGACGTGATGATGCTACGGGCAAAGCTCATACTCTCCAAGATAGGGTAGATGTAATTGCAGAAAGAGCTATAAAATGGTCAACTCTAAGAGTTAAGAAAAGAAAAGAAAAGAAATTAGCAATAACTGTATTCAGTTTCCCTCCTGATAAAGGAAATGTTGGAACAGCAGCTTATTTGAATGTCTTTGGTTCTATTTATAGAGTTCTTTTAGAAATGAAAGATAAAGGATATCAAATTGATGATCTTCCCAAAAATTCAAAAGAATTAATGGAAAAAGTGATTAATAATCCTGAAGCGATGGATGGATCTCCTGAATTAAATATTGCACACAAGATGACTGTAAAAGAATATGAAGAGTTTACCCCTTATTCAAAGAGATTAGAAGAGAACTGGGGTAAACCTCCTGGAAACTTAAACAGCGACGGCCAAAATTTACTTATTTATGGAAAACATTTTGGAAATGTATTTATAGGAGTACAACCAACATTTGGATATGAGGGAGATCCAATGAGATTACTTTACTCAAGAAGTGCTAGCCCTCATCATGGATTTGCAGCTTATTACACTTATGTAGAAAAAATATGGCAAGCAGATGCTGTTCTTCATTTTGGAACACACGGTTCACTTGAATTTATGCCTGGGAAACAAATGGGGATGAGTGAAACTTGTTACCCCGATTCATTAATAGGATCTCTTCCAAATTTATATTATTACGCTGCAAATAATCCATCAGAAGCAACAATAGCGAAAAGGAGAGGATATGCATCAACAATAAGTTACCTTACTCCACCAGCTGAAAACGCAGGTCTTTATAAAGGACTCAAGGAATTAAGTGAGCTTGTGGGTTCATATCAACAACTTAGAGAAAGCAGTAGAGGTATTCAAATTGTTAATGCAATTGTGGAGACTTCGAAGCAGTGTAATCTTGACAAGGATGTAGAACTTCCAATAGGAGAAGTAGAGGAACTAACTACCGAAGAAAGAGATCTATTCGTAGGAAATATATACAAGCAATTAATGGAGATAGAAAGTAGATTATTGCCTTGTGGACTTCATACAATTGGTGAAGCTCCTACTGCTGAAGAAGCCGTAGCTACTCTAGTAAATATAGCTTCATTAGAAAGAGAACAAGAAGGACTTAGATCTCTACCAGGTCTATTGGCAGAATCAATAAATCTAAAAATAGATGAAGTTTACTACGGTAACAATAATGGTGAACTTAAGTTTGTTGAACTTAATGAAAAAATTATTAAAACTGCCAGAGAATCAATATTTGCAATGGTTAAGTCTTTAAAAATAGTTAATGGAAGGGTTTATTTAGAGAAATCTCTTTTTTCAAAACTATTAGATTTCTTGAAAATTTTTGGTTTAAATTTACCAACTCCATGGCTTAGAATTTGCCGATTGAATGGATTTAATGAAGTAAATCAAAAAGAATTAAATAAATTATTTGACTATTTATTATTTTGCCTTGAGCAGGTTTGTGCAGATAAAGAAATGGATAGTCTCATAAAAGCCCTAGATGGAAATTATGTATTACCTGGTCCTGGAGGGGATCCTATTAGGAACCCAAGTGTGTTACCGAGTGGTAAGAATATACATGCACTTGATCCACAATCAATACCAACTACAGCTGCTGTAGCAGCAGCAAAATCTGTTGTTGATAAACTAATTGAAAGACAAAAAGATGAGCAAGGAACTTGGCCTGAAACAATAGCTTGTGTTTTATGGGGTACTGATAATATCAAAACTTATGGTGAGTCTCTTGCTCAAATTTTATGGTTTGTGGGAGTTAAACCAAAACCTGATTCTGTTGGCCGTATTAATAAATTAGAACTTATTTCATTAGAGGAACTTGGTAGACCAAGAATTGATGTAGTTGTAAATTGTTCCGGTGTTTTTAGAGATTTATTTATAAATCAAATGGCATTAATTGATCAAGCAGTAAAATTAGCAGCAGAAGCTGAAGAACCATTAGAATCTAATTTTGTAAGAAAACATTCCTTGGAGCAAGCAGAAAAAGAAGGGACTACTATACGGGAAGCATCAGCAAGAGTATTCTCTAATGCCAGTGGTAGTTATAGTTCAAATGTAAATTTAGCTGTTGAAAATTCAACCTGGGAAGAAGAAAACGAATTGCAAGAAATGTATCTATCAAGAAAAACATATGCATTCAACGCTGATAATCCAGGAGAAATGAATCAAAAAAGGGATGTATTTGAGTCTGTCATGAAAACTGCTGATGTTACATTTCAAAACCTTGACTCTTCTGAGATTTCTCTAACTGATGTAAGTCATTATTTTGATTCTGACCCAACTAAATTAATTAAAACATTAAGAGATGATGGTAAAGAACCAAGTAGTTACATTGCAGACACAACTACTTCAAATGCTCAAGTTAGAACACTTGGAGAGACAATTAGACTAGATTCAAGAACAAAACTTTTAAATCCAAAATGGTATGAAGGGATGCTTAAATCTGGCTATGAAGGGGTTAGAGAGCTATCAAATAGACTTAATTACACATTGGGATGGAGTGCAACAAGTGGACAAGTAGATAACTTTGTTTATGAAGAAACTAATGAAACATTCATCAATGACGAAGAGATGAGAAAAAGACTCATGGATTTGAATCCAAATAGCTTCAGAAGAATAGTTGGGACATTGCTCGAAGTTAACGGAAGAGGGTATTGGGAAACATCTGATGAGAACATAGAGCAACTAAAAGAACTTTATCAAGAAGTAGAGGATAAAATTGAAGGAGTAAAAGATTAAATATCAAAATTTTTTCTAAAGATTTGATCTGCAACTTTTAAAACCTGAAAATTTATTTTTACATCATGAACTCTCACTAAGTGAATATTTTGTTGAGAACAAAGACAACTTATAGCAAGGGTACCTATATCTCTATTCTTGGGATCATTTTCATTTAAAATATCTCCAATAAATCTTTTTCTTGAAGCACCAATTAAAAGAGGAAAGTTAGATTTTTTAATAAAATCTATGTTTCTTAAGATTTCAATATTTTGTTTAGTATTTTTTGAAAATCCAATTCCAGGATCCCATATTATATTCTCCTTTTTAACATTTTTATCAATAGCTATTTTTGTTAAACTTTCAAGAGATTGGATGATATCAACTAAAATATCATCATAAATTGTCAAATTATTCATGTTTTTACTATTTCCACGACTATGAGTTATTACAAAGGGACAATTAAATTCTGAAACAACATCTAATATCTCCTGATCCCTTCTACCACCAGAAACATCATTTATCCAGTTAGCTCCATTTGAGAGTGCTTCATAAGCAACTTCAGAATTAAAGGTATCAATAGAAATAATAATATTTGGATATTCGCTTCTAATTTTTTTTAAGTAAGGGAGTAATCTTTCAATTTCCTTTTTTGCGCCAATATCTATTGCTCCAGGTCTAGTACTTTGAGCGCCAAGATCAATTACATCAACGCCATTTGAAATGAAATTATTTACTTGTTTTAAAACTTTTTCAATTGTACAAAAATCACCTCCATCACTAAAAGAATCAGGAGTTAAATTTATAATCCCCATTATCGAGGTTTTTTGTCCCCAATTACCAGGCCAACGATAATTGTTATTCGTAATTTGCAATTCTTGAAAAACTTATTGGATCTAAAGAAGAACCACCAACCAGAACACCGTCTATATCGTTCATTGACATTATCTCATCAATATTATTAGGTTTGACAGAACCTCCATATTGAATAATTACATCATTAAAACCTATTAATTTCCTTATCAAAGCACATATCTTATTGGCATCAAAAGCTTCACAAGTTTTTCCTGTACCAATAGCCCATATTGGTTCATAAGCAACTATAAGATTAGATGGATCGGTATTCTCCAATCCTTGTTCAACTTGCCTGGTGATGACCCTGTCGGCTTCACCTCTCTCTCTTTGTTCAAGAGTTTCACCAACACAAACTATTGGAGTAATACCACTTGATTGAGCAAAGACCGCTCTTTTATTAATTTGTTCATCACTTTCACTAAAATACTTCCTAGGTTCACTATGTCCAACAATTGCATATTTTACATTGTGTTCAATAAGCATTGTTGGAGAGATTTCTGCAGTGAAAGCACCTTGATCCTCCCAGTGAATGTTTTGACTTGCAATATCTAAATAATCAAAGTTTGAAAATTTTGAGAAGGTAGAAATCGCAGTGAAAGGGGGAGCTATCACTACTCTTCTGTCATTAGGAATATTTTTAATAAGAGGAAGAAATTCTTCCAAATAAGATTCCGTTTCAGCACAAGTCATGTGCATCTTCCAATTACCAGCGATTACAGATTTTCTCAAAATATAATGTCCAAGAAAATAATACTAATATAGCTTGAGGTTAATAAGCTAATTATTCAAAAATTAATTCATTTTTTAGAAACATAACTTTATCTCCTTTAACTAATTTCCTGCCTCTTTTAGTTTCTATTACTCCATTAACTTTTACTTGACCAGATTTTATAAGGATTTTTGCCTCGCCTCCAGAAGAAACGAAATTATGCCATTTTAGAAATTGATTTAATTTCATTGTTTTATTAAAACACAGCTATTGATAAAGTAAAAGAAATACTTAAAAAGAATATCTTGCGATTAATTCCACCAATCACTCCATATATTGATAGATTTTTAAAAGGTTTTATATGCATGATTATTTATGTTGCATGTTGGCCAATATTAGCTTTTTTAGCTGGAAAATTAATACCTGCAATAGGCACAGGAGATCTTTCAAGTGTTTCAGACATAATAATAAAATCTCTTGTAATATTTTTAATTCAAAAAATAGCTCAATTTGGGCAAGATGTTTATATTGCTAAGCCTTCATTAGAAATCAGCGAAGCAATGAGACAAAATTTATTTAGTAAAATTCATAAAATAAAAATGAATTTAATTGATAATATCTCTGCAGGAGATATTACTTATAGGCTTACGGAAGATGCTGACAGGGTCAGTGAAGTAATTTATAAATCATTTCAAGATACATTGCCATGTATTTTGCAATTGTTAGCAGTAATAATTTATATGTTTTATTTAGATTGGTCATTGACATTATCTACTTTTATTTTAGCTCCCATAATTGTTTTATCAGTAAATAGCTTTGGAAAAAGAGTTTTAATAGCATCTGAAAAAAGTCAAGAATCAACAAGTGATTTGGCCGGTTTAATAGGAGAATCTATAAATGGCATATCAACGATAAGAGCGTTTGCCGCGGAAAATTGGATTAAAGGAAGATTTAATAATAGTTTGCGAAACAATAAAAAAGCAAAATATAAAACACTTAAATTACTTGCTTTCCAACATCCAGTTGTAGGCTTTATAGAAGCTTTTGGAATATTAGCAATATTAGGTTTAGGAGCATTAAGAATAAATCTGGATCTATTAACTAGTGAAGAATTTAGCAGCTTTTTTGCTGCCATACTTATGCTTATTGACCCTATTAGCCACATCAGTACAAATTTTAATGAATATAAGCAAGCAGAAGCTTCATTGATGAGATTAAAAAAGATAAATTTAGAACCAATAGAACAAAATGAGAAAAATTTAAAGAATCTGTCAAAAATAGATGGAAAAATAGTATTCAAAAAAGTAAGTTTTGAATACAAGAAGGATAATAAAGTTTTAAAAGATATAAGTTTAGAAATTACAAAAGGACAGGTAATTGCCTTCGTTGGATCTTCAGGTGCTGGCAAAAGTACAATGATGGCTTTAATACTAAAATTTATTACTCCAAGTTCCGGATATATATACATAGATGACAAGGAAATAAAATCTATTCGCTCTAAAGATATAAGAACAAACATAGCTTTAGTTCAGCAACAACCTTTTCTTTTCTCTGGACGAATTATTGACATAATAAAAATGGGAAGAGAATTTAGTAAAGAAGAAGTAATAAAGTCAGCCAAGATTGCGAATGCTCATAAATTTATTCAAAAACTTCCTAGTAAATACGAAACCAAAATAACTGAAAGAGGTACAAACTTATCAGGAGGTCAAATTCAAAGAATTGCTATTGCTAGAGCAATATTAGGAAATCCATCTATACTTTTATTGGATGAAGCTACTAGTGCCTTAGATGCAGAGTCAGAAGCAGAAGTACAAAAAGGATTAAATCAAGCCATGAACAATAGAACTGTTATTATTATTGCCCATAGATTATCTACAACACAGGGGGCTGATAAAATAATTGTTTTTGATAAAGGTAAAATTATTGATAGTGGTAAACACATAGATTTATATAATAAAGAAGGTATTTATAAAGAATTATGTGAAAAACAGTTGATTAAGATATCTTGATTATGTTTAATTTAGTAAAAGATAAAAATCATGACTAAAAATAACAGTGCAAATAATAATCCTGTATTAACATTTGAGGGAGGTAAATATAATGTTAATGAATTATCAAATGATACAAAAGAAATAATTAAAGGATTGCAAATAGCTGAAACTCAATTAAAAATGTATGAAGACACTCTTAAATTATTATCTATCGGAAGAAATTCATTAGCAAACCAACTAAGAGAGAAACTTAAAGAATATGAATAGTTTCTTTTAGTTATGAATTTCTTGTAGTGATAAAGTATCAATTTTATTTGTACGTAAAGATTTTATAGCTTGCAAAGCTGCTTTTGCTCCAGGGATAGTAGTAAAAGTTGGTATATTATACTCTAATGCTGCTCGTCTAAGATAAGCATCATCATGAAAAGCTTGAGAACCTACTGGTGTATTTATAACTAATTGAATAAGACCAGAACGAATTAAATCTTCAATATTAGGTCTACCTTCATGCACTTTAAAAACCTCTTCAACTTCAATTCCTAAATTCATTAAATATCTTGCAGTACCCTTAGTAGCAATTAATTTAAAACCTAAAACTATTAGTTCCCTAGCAATATTCTCTAATTTATCTTTATCTAAATCATTAGTAGATAAAAAGGCAACTCCAGCAGAAGGTACACCATTTCCAGCAGCTAATTCAGACTTAGCATAAGCTAGCCCAAAATCCCTTGCTAAGCCCATTACCTCTCCAGTAGATCGCATCTCAGGGCCAAGTAACGTATCAGATCCGGGAAATCTTTTGAAGGGTAAAACAGCTTCTTTAACTGCTTGATATTTTGGAATAATTTCCTTCGTAAAATTTAAGTCTTTTAAAGAAGATCCCTGCATCAATTGAGTCGCTAATTTAGCAACAGGTTTCCCTATAGCTTTAGAAACAAAAGGTATTGTTCTTGATGCACGTGGATTAGCTTCAAGAATAAATAACTCATTTTCTTCATCATTTAAAATTCTTACTGCAAATTGCAAATTAATTAAGCCAACAACATTTAATCTATTTGCAATTAATTTTGTCCATTCTTTTACTGTATCTAATGTAATTTGGGATAAAGAAATCGACGGTAAACAACATGCTGAATCGCCAGAATGAATACCAGCAGGTTCTACATGTTCCATAAGTCCTGCAATAACAACCGAACCAGTGTCATCACATAATGCGTCAACATCAATCTCAATTGCATTACTTAAATATTGATCCAAAAGTATCGGATGATTCGGTGAAACTTTTACGGCTTCTGTTATATATCTAGATAACTCAATGTGATCTTTAACTATTTCCATGGCCCTTCCACCCAATACGTAAGAAGGTCTAACTACTAATGGGAAGCCAATATTATTTGCAACTGATAATGCCTCTTTTTGATTACGTGCTATTCCATTAAGTGGTTGTCTAATATTTAATTCTTCTAAAATCTTTGTGAATTCTTCTCTATCTTCGGCTATATCAATTGAGAGGGGGGAAGTTCCAAGTATTTTTGAATTGCATTTAAGGCCCTCTTGAGACTTCAACCAATTAAATAATGATAAGGATAATTTAAGGGGGGTTTGTCCTCCAAATTGTACTATCAATCCATAAGGATTTTCAGCCTCAATTATATTTAAAACATCTTCTAAAGTAACAGGCTCAAAATATAAAATATCACTAGTATCATAATCGGTTGAAACAGTTTCAGGATTACTATTAACCATTATCGTTTTATAACCATTACTTGAGGCTTGATATGAGGCATGGCAACAACAGTAATCGAACTCAATACCTTGACCAATTCTGTTTGGTCCTCCTCCTAATATCATAATTTTTTTTAAAAATTTATCATTTTCAGTAGAAATTTCATTGTCATATACATGTAAATTAATATCAGAGAAAGATTCTTCATAGGTTGAATAATGGTAGGGGGTTTCCGATGAAAACTCAGCTGAACATGTATCCACAGTTTTATAAAGTGGTTTAATATTTAAATTTTTTCGATAATTTCTTACTTCAAAAAAATCAGAGTTAGTTAATTTTGCAATCTGTTGATCTGAAAAGCCTTTTTGCTTGGCAATTAACATTAAATCTCTATCTATTCCACAAAGTTCTTTGCCTTTCAAATATTGATTCTGAAAATTAAAAATATTTCGTAACTTCTCAATAAACCATAAGTCTATATTCGTTATTTCGTTAATATATGAATCAGTCTTACCAGCTTCCATAGCTTTTTTAACTATTAGAATCCTTTCAGCAGTGGGATTTCTTAAATTATTTTGTAGATCATTTTCGTTATTAAAATTTTCAATAGAATCGCATTCCCAACCAAAAATACCAATCTCCAAAGATCTTAAAGCTTTTTGAAAGGACTCCTCAAATGAACGTCCAATTGCCATTGATTCTCCAACAGATTTCATTGCCGTATTTAAGATATTTGAAGAACCCTTAAACTTCTCAAAAGCAAATCTTGGAACCTTAGTTACAACATAGTCAATTGATGGTTCAAAGCATGCGGGAGTTTTCTTAGTAATATCATTGATAATTTCATCAAGAGTATATCCAACAGATAATAACGCTGCAATTTTAGCTATCGGAAAACCTGTTGCTTTACTGGCTAATGCGGATGATCTACTTACCCTTGGATTCATCTCAATTACTATTACATCTCCATTTTTTGGATTTATAGCAAATTGAATATTACTTCCACCTGTTTCAACTCCTACTTCTCTTATAATTTTCAATGATAAATCTCTTAGCCTCTGATATTCTTTATCAGTTAATGTTTGAGCAGGAGCTACTGTAATTGAGTCACCTGTATGAACACCCATTGGATCAAGATTTTCAATACTACAAATTATCACTACGTTATCAGCGGTATCTCTCATAACTTCTAATTCAAACTCTTTCCACCCAATTAAAGATTTTTCAATCAATATTTGATTACTAGGACTTTCTTCTAAACCTGATTTACAAAGATCATTAAATTCCTCAAGATTATATGCTATGCCACCTCCAACTCCGCCTAAAGTAAAAGCAGGTCTAATAATTAATGGATATGAATTTATTTGCTTAGACACTTTTAATGCCTGAGGTAAATCAGAAGCAATTCCAGAAGGACAAACATTTACATTTATATTTTCCATCGACTCTTTAAATAATTTTCTATCTTCAGCCTTATTAATAGCCTTTAAATCAGCTCCTATTAATTCAACATTATTATTTTTCAAAAAATCAGATTCAGACAATTTTACTGCAAGATTTAAAGCAGTCTGACCACCCATGGTTGGAAGTAGCGCATCAGGTTTTTCCTTTAAAATTATTTGAGAGACTATTTCTGTAGTTAAAGGTTCAATATATGTCTTATGTGCAATATCAGGATCAGTCATTATAGATGCTGGATTCGAATTAATTAAAATGATTTCATAGCCTGCTTTTCTTAAAGCCTTGCAAGCTTGTGTACCTGAATAATCAAACTCGCAGGCTTGTCCTATAACAATTGGACCTGAACCAAGAATAAGGATTCTTTTAAGATCACCTCTTTGAGGCATAATTAGAAAAATTGATTTATTTAATGCTACTTATAAATCATCAGATGTTAATCAAGTTACTTGAAAAGCAACATTTGTTTCTATAGTATTGATAATAAAATATGATTTATGAGCGAACTTCAGCGACTTAAAAGTTTGTTGCCTCCGGAGAATGAAAGTTGGGTTTTTGTAGAAGCTGCAGCCGCGATAGATCCCCCATTGATTACATTGGAGGAAATTGGACGTGATGAAGTTGAAATTCAAATAGATTTAGAAGAATGGGAGAATTATGCAATCGATCATAGAAATTTATTATTTTGGCATGAGGTAGGAAAAATCCAAAACGATGCAATTCCCAGAGATGGATGGGAAATGGCAGCATTAGCAATAGGACTTGGAGGGGCCATAGGTGAACTATGGGTACAAGATGGTTTACTTTTATTATTAGCTCTTGGTTTATCAGGTTTTGCAGGATATCGGCTTTACGTTAAAAATAATTCCGAAAAAAAACTGCAAGATGCTATTTTTGCAGATGAAAGGGCTATAGATCTTGCTTGTAGATTTGGGTACAGTATTCCAAATGCTTATAAAAGTCTCGGAGGCGCATTAAAAGAATTAATTGAAAAAACCAGGAAAAAGAAGAAAAGAAGTATTTTTGAAGATAGATTAGAAGCATTAAGAAAAAGTGCTGAAAAAGCAAGATCAGAATTATCACAACAAGAAGGTTCAGACAAATCAGTATCAAGTGAAAACGTTTATGGACAATAAATCTTTAGTTTTAATGGCAGCTAGGGCTTGTGATGAAAAAAAGGCTAAAGAAATAAAATTAATTAATATTAATAATGTTTCATATATAAGTGAATGGATACTTATTGCTGAAGGCTTATCAGATGTTCAAGTAAGATCAATTACTAATTCTGTTGAGATTGAATTAAAAGAAAAAGCAAATATAGAACCAATTAGAAAAGAAGGTGTTAACGAAGCAAAATGGGCTCTCCTTGATTATGGTGATTTAATAGTAAATATTTTCCAACCAGAAATAAGAAAGTTCTATGATCTTGAATCATTTTGGAGCAATGGTAATGATTTGAAATTCCCATAGGATTATTGATGAACCAATCGAATTGCCCCGTACCTAAAGATCAACAGCCTACTAACGAATTTATTGAATTATCAAAATCTAAAATATTTTCTTGGCCAAAATCATTGAAATCCTTTTCACTTATATTATTTAAGTTTTGGATAGTGACTTTTATAATTTTTATTTTTATTTCTTCAGGAAGTGTTTATTTTAAAACTTCAACATTAAGGTACATATTATTAAGCTTTTTTGGTAGTTTATCTTTACCCTTTCTTTTTTCTATTAGATTATATCTTGGCTGGAATCATATATTCAAAAGACTAACTTCTGAAAAAGTAGAATATGAAGAGTCAGGTTGGTATGACGGACAAATTTGGATTAAACCAGTCAATTTAAAGGAGAAAGAATCATTGATAGCACTAATAGAAGTAAAACCAATTTTAAAAAATTTAATACAAATTTTATCCCTTATATTAACCTTTGCCTTACTGGGTGTTTTACTCTTCCAATACAAAAATATATAAAATGAGTTCTAATTTCAAGAATTTATATACATCAAATAATCCTCCTTTAGAAGTTATTTTAATGCGAGGTTCGAAACTTGAATCAATTCACAAAGTTCATGCAGTAATAAGTGATAAAAAAGGTAGAGTTTTAATGTGTGCTGGCAACCCAGAATATAAAAGCTTCATAAGGTCAGCCTTAAAACCATTTCAAGCTATTCCATTTGTAAGCAGTGGAGCGTCATCACAAATCAAAGATTCTACAACTTCAATAGCTTTGTCATGTGGTTCACATAGTGGTTCGATATTACATACGAGAGAAGCATTCAAAATTTTATGGGAATTCGATATTGATATCCATCATCTTAAATGTCCTTTAAAAAGAACTAGTCCCTTAGAACATAACTGTTCTGGTAAGCATTCAGCATTTCTTGCGACATGTAAGAAACTTAATTGGCCTTTAGAAAAATATTTAAAAGGTGACCATCCACTTCAGATAGAGATATTTAGAAAAATATCAGATATTCTTGAAATTCCAATAGAAAATATCTATGCAGAACGAGATGACTGCGGAGCTCCCACTCTATATATGAAGTTAATCGAGATGGCAAAACTATATTCTGTTCTAAGTAGTTCAGACAACGCAGAGCTAGAACAAATAAGTAGAGCAATGACAACCAATCCAATAATGATAAGTGACCACAATAGATTTGATACAGAAGTAATAATGGCTTCACATGGGCAAGTAATTAGCAAGGGGGGGGCTGAAGGAATACAATGTTTATGTAAAGTAAATGAAGGAATGGGGTTAGCCTTAAAAGTTGAAGATGGCTCAAAAAGAGCAAAACAAGCTGTCGGGCTACATTTACTAAAACAACTAGAATGGATTTCTGAATTAAGAATTCAAGACATAGAGGATAAGGTCTTAAATTTACCTGAAGGTGTACAAATAGATGTAAAAGGTCAATTAAAATTCCAAGAATCATAAAAAAAGAAAAAAAGAACCCTTTCAGATGTATGCTATGTATATGACGCGGGGTAGAGCAGTCTGGTAGCTCGTCGGGCTCATAACCCGAAGGTCGGAAGTTCAAATCTTCTCCCCG
>QCTB01000027.1 GCA_003209055.1 Prochlorococcus sp. AG-670-O13 | reverse complement strand
AATGTCTAGATTATCCAACTAAAGAAGATTGTTTAGTTTGTTGCAACTGACTATTCATTAATTGTTTTTCATATCTTATAAATTCTAAAAATATTCAAAATTTATTTATTGAGAGGTTGAACAATGAAATTAAGATTCTTCCCAACAACAATTTTTAGAGAGACTCCAAAAGTGACATTCTTTGATGCAGGCTTGGACGCATCTAATGGTTGCGATGTGGTAATTCACTCTGAAGAGGCTATATCACCTCCAGATGATTTTAAAGATGAACAATATTACGTTCACAATCATCAAATTGATCACAACTTAGTCATTACTGGGGAAAGAACATTTGTTTTAATAAATCCTGCATGGAATGAACCCCATCATGTGATTTATCTAAATAGATCTATGGGGGCATTAGAAATTCCTATTGGAACTTATCACAGATCAATCTCAGGAAAAGAAGGTAGTATTGTTTTAAATCAACCCACAAGAGATAAATTTTTCGATCCCGCTAAAGAATTTATCCCACAAAAATTAGACAAAATAAGTTTAATAAAGGCTAGAAAAAATCCACCTGTTTATTGGGTTTGGGAAAATGATCGAATTAAGAGAGTTGGGTTTAATCCTATAGAACGAAAAATTAAAGCACTAACCTGATAAAAAAAGACTAATCAAACATCTCTTCCTTTCCTAAATAGAAACTTTGATGGATAATAAATTCATATCCAAAAAGGTTCGAATAGCACTAATTCAATCTTTTAACTCGCCCAAATTAACTGATATGACTGAAGAAAATTTCTGGCTAATGAAAAGTACACCCGACTAGCTATTACTGGGATCTCAAGGAATCATTATTTTTTACCCAAACTTTACCCAAACTTTTAAAATTAATTCATAACTGCATACGTGCAAGATGCCATAACATTCTTAGCTCACAATTTATACCTTTATATGATTTATATAAATCAATTAATAATGTGAATATGTTTTATAGTTTCGTTTATTATCCAAAAAATTTATGGAGAATTTTAGTTACTTCGAATATTTAAATTCAATATCTTTTCACCCTCCAGTAATGATAATAACTACGTTAATATTCTTTTTTATAAGAAGAAAATTTTTGTTAGACGCAAAAAAATAATTTATAAATTTTTTATTATTTAATATTTAAATCTTTAAATGTATTAAAGATTAAATACAGGAAAGAAGTTAAAAAAACTAAAGTATAGATTGATTCCATTTAACTAGCCGTTGTAATAGAACTACTTAATCCGTAGGTAAGAAAAATAAAAGTGGCAAATGATACTCCGATCATTACGGTTGTATACAACTTATTCAATTTAAAATTATTTTGAATAGATGAAAAGTCAGCTATTACGAAATTTTTCATTGAATATTTTTGTCTACTTATGAAGGTATTACTGTTAACTAAATTACCAAGAATCGGTTCTGAGTTAAGAGAATTTTCCTGATAAATAACAGAATTAAAAGCTTTGTCTTCATTAAAGAAATTTGGGAACATATATGTATGCCATAAAGCTATTACCGCGACCCAAAAGATCAAACTTAAACCTGCAATACCAAAAAGTAGAAATCTAAATGTCTCCATAATATTATTGAGATTTGTTCAAATCTACATTAAATTTAAATATCAAAATTTTTAAAAGATACTTTAACGAAACCTATAAATCATTCCCTATGGTTACTAATGTTCAAAATTAATGTTATTAAGTGTTTTTACTTAAACATAAGTTAAAGATTTAGTTTTTTATTTATCTAAGAAGATCAAAATAAGTAGCAAATTAACTATTTATCAAATGGACTTCAGAATTTTATTAGTTATTACTCCAATTATTTTTGCCTGGATCTTCACAGTATTTTGGCTAGGAAAATGGGATGTATTTAGATTGACACCTTTCGGATTACCTAAAGAAGGTTTATCTCCTTTTAAAAACTACCAAGTATGGGAAGATTCTTCGATTATCAATACAAACAGACCTGAGGAGGGTTATCCTGTTTTTACTATAAGAACTGCAGCTGTAAATGCCTTAGGAATTCCAACCGTTTTCTTCCTTGGCGCAATTTTAGCAATGCAGTTTAAATCTTATTAATTAGGGTAATTTGATGGATATCAGATTCTTAATTGTGGGAGCTCCTTTTATAGTTTCATTTTTCTATACTTTGTTTTGGCTTAAAAGATGGGGAGCTTTTGATTCATTCTCCAATAATTACTCAAAAAAAATGACTTTAAAGAATGAACCTTCAAGAGGAAATTTGATTTCAGAAAAAATCTTCCTCACAAAAAATTAATTTACTAAACAAATTTCAAATAATTTATTAGTCATTATGGTTCCATTAGAACAATTTTTGTTTTTAGCAGTGTCCCTTTATGCTTTTTTCTATCTTTCAATGAGTCTTGTAGATATATTAATTAGCTTTCAATAAATCAAATTGAATATAAAAAATAACAGCTGGATGTATAAAATAAATCTTCCTAAATTAATGAACTCAAAGTATAAATATAAAAGTAGAAACTAGAGAAATCTACTAGCCGTTAGCTTTGATACCTTCGGTTTGTAATGAGAACCTCTCTTTGACCTCATTTTCTTTTTTGCAATCTTAGAAAATGAGGTTTAAATTTATTTAAACTCCTATTAAAAATAATATTTTATAAAAATCTGTATCAAAAAATAACTTTTATAATTAAATTTTATTCTGATGTTTGTATATTATTTACTTTAAAAAAAATAGTTTTTTATCTATAAAGTATGTGTAGATATTTGGCGAATCTGCAACGGTATAAAATCCGTCTTTATGAACCTAGCCAAAGGAAATATTCTTAACTGCTTTTTAGTTATTTTAGTAGTTAGGAATATTTTTATTAAAGATTTAAATTCATAAAATATTCACCTCTTAAAAATTTAAATGACAAGTAACTCAAGCAAAGAAAATACTTTAGAAAATATTTATAAGGATTTAGAATCAGGAATGCCAGAGAATAAATCTATCAAAGAGTATTCTCTCCCTAATGCAAGGCAGTGGTTAGGAGGTAGATTTGTTGCTATTTGGGTTTTGCCTATTTTTTTTATAAATAAAATTTCAAAGTTTTCTGCATCATCTGCTTTTATAAAACCTTATTCACCATCTAAGACAGGTCCCTCTTATAAGCAACCAGAAACTTTATATACTTCTTTAAAAAATGTTTTTAAAGGTAATGATCATTTAAGATTTTTTGATCATAGGTTTATTGGTATCTGGGTATTACCCATAGCCTTAACTGGAATTGTCTTTGAAATCCTATTAATAGCTCCAATTAATAACACCTCCCCTTTTAATTAATAAAACTTTCTTTTAAGTATTATTTAGCCTTAGGATTGCTTATTGATTGATCTTTATCCAAACTTATAATGGCTAGCAAAAAAAGATTTAGAAAAAAGAATTGAAAGCTTAGAAAAAGAAGTGCAACATATAAAAGCAGCATTACAATATCAAACAAGAAATCAAAAGAAATCTAATGGTAGTTGACTAGTTGAATTAACAGCAAGTTGTATTATTTGATATTGATTAAAACTAGATATCTAAATTAATAATTAAATTTTTTATCTAATGGAAGTTTTTCTCTTTACGCTATTTTTTATAGTTTCACTCATATTCTTTATTGCAAGTAAAGATGATTTTGGAAGAAAAGAAAAAAAATTAATAATTAAGAATATAGAAAAAGAGGATGTCAAAAGTGAAGTGAAACTTACTGAGAAAGAGGAAGTCAAAAAAGAAGTAGAATTAGAATCAACATAATTTAAATTATCAATGATTTATGGTTTTGCTTATCTAGGAATGGTTCTAGGTATTAGCGCATTTTGGGTTGTACTTGCAGTTCTAAAAAAACCCGAGTTTATTGAAAAACCACTTGAGGAATTAAAAAATAAAATAAGACCTTTTTTAAATTCAAAATAAGTTTCATTAAACGCTCTTAATTTTTGGCATAAATTTGTTAAGTACTCCATATCCGAACAGGAAAGGTCAATTACCCCATCACTTTCCTAGTAAGACAATACAAAATACAGTAATAGCCTCAATTAAATGCTCATATGTGAACAGATAAGCAAATCTGTGTGAACAGCAAGGTTAAGAATGAAGCTATAACTAGTTTTTTAAAATTTATAAATTTTAATGATCGCCACAATTTGAGCATTCTGCGCAATCTTTACACTCACAAGGACAAGTGCATCCACATCCAGGACATACTTCCTCTTTATTAGAAATAGATATATTATTGATAAGAATATTATTTAATAAGGCAGTAATCATAATAAATTAGATATTCGAATTTAATTATAAAGAATACAAGACTAAAAAGCAATCACACACTAACTATAATGCTTTCATTAATAGCAAATAATGAAAATGATAATCATATTAAAAAATAAATATATAACCCTTAATTAGAATTCAAAAACTTTAGAAAGTAAAAATTATACAGACTTATTGTTAATTGTTTTTTAGTCATTAAACTGAAAATTAAATATTATTTTCACAGATGTCAGATAATTGCGAATTAAAGTGGCAACCAACTAAAGACCAGCTAGACAACATGATCTTGCCTGCCTATACAGATATGGCAAAACAAAGTGTTGCTTATGTTAATAAATTTGGGTGCCCTCCTGAATATGTTGCAGATATGCTGAGAGATATTGCAGATGCACTAACTTCTATTCATCCCGAATCTGAATCTGATAGCGGTTGCTCTTGTTGTTAAATAATAAAAAATTCTATCTCTAGAGATCTGTTTCTATATTTTTAATTCATATTTATACGGTAAATTAGATTAAATAAATCGATGATTTGAACCTAATCAGAGAAGAGCTAATACTCACTCTGTTCACACACCGTTCACACATTGTAACTTTCTTCTAAATAACTAATATGACTGAACCTAACTACTGGCTAATGAAAAGCGAACCAGATGCTTATAGTATTGACTCCTTAAAAAAGGAGGTAGTTACTTTATGGGATGGAATACGAAATTATCAAGCAAGGAATTTCATGAGAAGAATGGCAATTGGTGATAAAGTTTTTTTTTACCATTCAAATTGTAAACCTCCTGGGATTGTTGGTTTAATGGAGGTTACTGATTTAAATATTATTGACCCAACTCAATTTGACAAAGATTCAAAGTATTATGACCCAAAATCTAATCCTGATAAACCAAGATGGGATTGTGTGCAAGTAAAATATCTTTTTAAGGCAAATAATTTTTTGAGTTTACCTGAATTAAAAATCTTATTTAATGAGAAAGAATTATTACTAGTAAAAAAAGGAAATAGATTATCTATTATTCCTATAAAAATTGAAGTAGCTAATTTAATACTAAAAAAAATTAAAAAAGGTTAATTTTTGATTAGTTATCAAAATCCATTGAGAACATTTTCCCTATATAAAGTCTGGTAAGCTCTCTATTTTGAAATCCCTTTTGCATTAGAAATCCTGCGATGGCTGCTTGTATTATTCTATATTGATCCCAATTAGGATGTTCTTCAACGAATTTATTCATAGCTTGTTGAAGATTTTCATGAAGGTCGCATTTGAAGCTAATTATTTCTTCTTTCTTGTTGATAAAACATTGACTAACATCATAATTAAGCTCTTGCATAATCCAAAATTTTTAAATCAAATTTAAATGTATAAGACTTAGTTTTGTTTAAGAAAAGAATTTAGTCAACCTCTCTTATTACATCATTGTCTCAGAGTGTATTACTTTAAGAATCCAGTTAACAATTAGCTTTTAATTAAATCTTTTATAAATTATATAATTCTTATAAGTAATATAAAATTTTCTTATCTTTGTAAGTTTTCCACATAAGTCAGTTCCAGAAGTATATTTCATAAATTAATTGTGGAAAATATGTGAAAAAAGATTTTTAAATCGGGGAAAGTTTTTAAAAAAATTCCAATTTAATTAATTTTTTAATTCATTGATTCCCACATTGATTTTATTTCATAAAATAAATTTTCAGCTATTGGTATAGGCCAATACATTTCAAATGATCGAGTTTGTTCTGAACTTTCAAAAATTAATCTTAAATTCCATTCATTTTTTTTACCTTCTAATTCTGCATACCAGGGCAATTTCTCTATTTCTAAATTGATAAACTCTTCATCCAATAATTCATCCTTTATTTCTAAAAACTGTTTATTCAAATTTATTAATAAATTATATAGTAATTCGAATTCGTGTTTTTGTAACTCAATAGCCCAATTATTTGCTCCAATCAAAAAACAAAATTTACCTTTTTTGAAATCTTTTTTTAATCTCCAATTTTTTCCCTCTCTTAACAAGACTAACCAGGAAGTAAATCAGGTTGATCTTGTTCATCACTTAGTTCAATAATAGATCTTTGGACTGGTTTAATTGCGGACTCTTCTAGCAAACCATCAAAGTCATCAAATCTTCTCTGCTTAGCTCTGAAAGCAATTCTTACTGTAGTAAGGTATCTATTAGTAGATTTTCTTATTAAACTTTCTCCTCTTTTTGCAAGATCATTATGATCAATATTAGAATTATTAGATACGTTCATAGAAATTTATTTTTAATTATACAATAAAGCTTACATTAATATTAACTTCAATAAAATTATAAATTTTCAAACGAACTTAATAAATTAGTAAAAAATCTAAATGGAAAATATTTCTTCTGGCACAATTGCTCTTGATTTAGGAAATACTAATACTGTAATAGCTTTTCAAGGAGAGAAAGATAGGGATTCAGTTTTAATAGAAATACCTGGTATTACATCTTCTCCTGGAATTATTCCAACTGTAATTTGGTTCGAAGGTGAAGAAAAAATAACAAAGATTGGTGTGTCTGCATTAAAAAATAAAAATTTCTCTAATTCAGAAATATATTATCATTCAAATTTCAAAAGATTAATTGGTAATCCGCTTGAAAAGCAGAAAAAGAAACTTTTAAGCCCTATCGAATCAGGTGAAAAATTTTTTAAAATGCTCTGGGACAATATTCCAAAAGAATTAAACATTAAAAGGCTAGTTTTAACTGCCCCAATTGAAACTTATAAAGGTTATCGAAATTGGTTAATAAATTTATGTGAAGATCTACCTATTAATGAAATTGCGCTAGTTGATGAACCTACTGCCGCAGGGATAGGGATCAATGTTCCTTTAGGGTCAAAAATAATGGTTATCGATATTGGTGGGAGTACCATCGATATGAGTGTAATCAAAACACAAGGTGGCGAAGGCAAATCTACTCCTATTGCAGAACTATTAAAATTTCAAGGAAAGAACGTGAGTGCAATATCAAAGCAAAAAATAAGATGTGCAGAAATAATCAGCAAAACGGGGTCAAAAATCGGAGGTAAAGATATAGATCAATGGATTGTTAATTATTTTTTACCTTCAAATCAAGATGAGAGAAATCTTTCAATAGCAGAAAAATTAAAATGTAAACTTAGTGCCCCAGAAATTAAGCCTGAGAGTAAGTATGTAATCTCATTATTTACTGCAGCACATGATGAAAAAGAATTTTTTATGAGTAAAGAAATACTTGAAAATATTTTGTTGGAGAATAATCTTTTAAGTCACCTAAAATCTCTACTTAAGGATTTATTAAACGAAGCCAGAGGTAAATTTTGTAAAAAAGATGATTTATACTCTGTCATTTTCGTTGGAGGGGGAACACAAATTCCCTTAATAAAAGAGTGGATTTCTAATGAGCTTTCAGGAATACAAATCCAGACTCCGCCTCCTATTGAATCAATTGCAGTAGGGGCTTTAGCTATGACTCCTGGGGTAAAGATTAAAGATATTTTGACTAAAAGTATATCAATAAGATTATTTAATAAAAGAGAACAAAAACATTTCTGGCATCCGATTTTTTTCAAGGGTCAAACTTGGCCAACAGAGAAACCATTTGAGTTAATTATTCAAGCAAGTAAAGAAAATCAGAAGATATTTGAGATTATCATTGGAGAATCTGCAACGAAAAGAGATTTTGATGTAATTTTTGAGAATGGTTTGCCAAAGTTATCAGAGTTTCAAGGAGAAGAAGAAGTTTTTAGATGGAATAAAAAACCCCTCAATATATGCTTGGAAAATGGTTGCAAACCTGGAGAAGATAGCTTAAAAATTTATTTTAGTATTAAAGATGATTCATCTCTGTACATAAGATGTCTAGACATTAATAAAAAAGAATTAGGCGAATTTAATTTAGGAAATATCTTTTAAACTTTAACTATTTAAAAAGATACCTTCTTCATCATCAACTTGTTTTAAACATAAATTTATAGTTTCCTTTTTGCTGGTTGGAACATTTCTTCCACAAAAATCAGGCTGAATTGGCAGTTCTCTATGACCTCTATCAATCATTACCAATAACATTACCCTTTTCGGTCTTCCCCATGATAGAAGAGCATCCATTGCCGCTCGAATTGTTCTTCCTGTGTAAATAACATCATCAATTAAAATAATATCTTTTTTTTCAATTGATGTTGGTATATCAGTTGCTTTTATTAGGCGAGTTCCAACTCTATTTTGATCATCTCTATAAAAAGTTGGATCAATTATTCCTCTCTTTACCTTAACTCCTGTCTTGGCGAACATTTCTTTTACCAAAACTTCAGCGAGATGAACCCCTCTTGTAGGAACACCAACCAATAAAAGATTATCTAAATCTGAGATCTTTTCAATAATTTCAAAAGTTAGGCGAGAGACAGTTTTTCTTAGCTCATTTTCAGTAAGTATTACGATTCTTTTATCTAGATTCGACATGATTCATTTAAAAATAAACTTTATTCAATAATCCTTAATAAATTAGCAAAAGCTAACTAAATTACATATAAATTGTATGGAATAGCTTTTACAGCTAAATTAAAGATTACTTCTTTAAAAACCTGCATTATTAATTAAGATATGTCAAAGGTTAGCAGCAAGAATATAAATAAAATAAAAGTTCACGAGAGCCCCGTAGTTCTTGCAATTCTTGATGGATGGGGACATCGAGAGGAATTTTTAGATAATGCTATAAAAAATGCTAATACTCCCGTAATGGATTCTTTATGGCATGCTTATCCACATACTCTTATTAGCGCAAGCGGAGCTGATGTAGGTTTGCCAAGTGGGCAAATGGGTAATTCTGAAGTAGGTCATCTCACGATTGGGTCAGGAAGAATTATTCAACAAGAACTTGTAAGAATTACAAATGTTGTAAAAAATAACCAATTAAATCAAGTTATTGAGTTAAAAGAAATAGCTAATTCAATTAAGAAAAAGAATGGCACCTTGCATATTACCGGTCTATGTTCAGATGGAGGGGTGCACAGTCACATAGATCACTTATTAGGATTAATAAAATGGGCCTCAGAAGTTGGGATAGAAAAATTAGCCATACATGTTATTACTGATGGAAGAGATACTCCAGCAAAAAGTGCTTCTAAATATATAAAACAAATAGAAGAATGTATAGAAAAATTCAAAGTTGGAGAAATAGCGTCTATATGCGGTAGATATTGGGTAATGGATAGAAATTTATTATGGGAAAGAACAGAAAAAGCTTTTAAAAATTTAACTGATCCAACTTTTAATGTAACTAACATTTCCCCTAAGAATTATTTAAATAAAAGTTATAGAGAAAATATTACAGATGAATTTTTAAAGCCCGTAAGAATATCTAAAAACTACTTAAAGGATGAAGATTGTTTAATTTGTTTTAATTTCCGTCCAGATAGAGCAAGACAAATAATCAAGGCTCTTTCAGATAAAAACTTTGATAATTTCGAAAGAAAAAGTGTCCCTAAAATAGATATAGTGACTTTCACACAATATGAAGCAAAATTACCTGTTAAGGTAGCATTCCCTCCTGAATCTCTCAATAACTTTATTGGCCAGATAGTTTCAGAGCATGGACTTAAACAATACAGAACAGCAGAGACAGAAAAATATCCCCACGTTACTTATTTTTTTAATGGAGGGATAGAAGTTCCTTTACCCGGAGAACAAAGGCATCTAATTCCATCACCAAGAGTAGCAACTTATGATATGGCTCCAGAAATGTCTGCTGAAGAGTTAACTATTAGTTGCTCTAACGCTATAAAAACTGGTCAGTATTCTTTTGTGGTAATAAATTTTGCTAATCCAGATATGGTGGGACATACAGGAAATATGGACGCTGCTATAAAAGCAATTGAAACCGTCGATAGATGTATAGGCAAGATAGTTAATGCTACAGGAGAAATGGGAGGTAGTATTCTTATCACTGCCGATCATGGTAATGCTGAACTAATGAAAGGTCCTTCTGGAGAACCTTGGACAGCTCACACTATTAATAAAGTTCCTTTAATTTTTATTGAAGGTGAGAAAAGAAAAATTCCTAATATGGGTAATGAGATTTATTTGAGAGAAGATGCTGGATTAGCAGATATAGCTCCTACGTTGTTACAATTATTAAATCTCCCTATTCCAAAAGAAATGACAGGAAAATCACTTATTAAAGGAATTGAATTAAAAGGATACAATAAAGTTGTTCAGCATGTTTAAATTAAATACGTAGCAAATTAATAACATGAGTCAAATATTTACTTGGATATGGATAGGTACTGGAATTCTTCTAATACTTCTAGTTTTGCTTCATAGTCCAAAAGGTGATGGTATGGGTGGAATAGCAGCTAGTGGAAGTTCAATGTTTACAAGTGCAAGTAGTGCTGAAGCATCTCTCAACAAATTAACTTGGACTATTTTGATTATGTTTTTGTCTCTTGCAATTATTCTTAGTGCTGGTTGGATTTAATTACTTAAAAGTAACTTATATTTTTAAAGATTTCTTAAATAAAAAAGGGATTGTTTTTCAACAATCCCTTTAAACTAGTTAATTTTGTTTATTTAGTAATCAAAGTCTCCACCCATTCCTGGAGCTCCAGCTGGCGCTGCATCTTTTTTCTCTGGCAAATCAGCAACGATACATTCAGTGGTAAGTACCATGCCTGCTATGGACGCTGCATTCTGTAAGCCTGAACGAGTAACTTTTGCAGGATCAACTATTCCAGCAGAAGACATATCAACATACTCTCCAGTAGCTGCATTAAAACCATCATTAAAAGGCTTTGATTTAACATTTTCTGCAATTACAGCTCCATTTGAACCTGCATTCTCAGCAATTCTCATAAGAGGGGCTGTTAATGAAGCTTCGACGATATTGGCGCCAATTAATTCCTCTCCAGATAAGGCTTTATCAGCCCATTCCTTTAGGATTGGAGCTAAATGAGCAAGAGTCGTGCCTCCTCCAGGAACGATTCCTTCTTCAACAGCCGCTTTTGTAGCATTGATAGCATCCTCTAAACGAAGTTTTTTATCCTTCATTTCAGTTTCAGTAGCAGCTCCAACTTTTATAACTGCAACTCCTCCAGCAAGCTTTGCTAAGCGTTCTTGAAGTTTCTCTTTATCGTAGGAAGAATCTGTTTCATCCATTTGTTTTTTAATCTGATCACATCTTGCAGTAACAGCTTTTTCATTACCCTCTGCAACTATTGTTGTGGTTTCTTTATTGATGGTAATTCTTCTACCAGTTCCCAACATTTCTAAAGTTGCATTTTCTAATTTTAAGCCTGCATCTTCAGTTATTAGCTGACCATTAGTTAAGACAGCCATATCTTCCAGCATAGCTTTCCTTCTATCTCCAAAACCTGGAGCCTTCACGGCAGCAACATTAAGAACACCTCTCAATCTATTAACTACTAAAGTTGCTAAAGCTTCTTTTTCAATATCTTCAGCAATAATAACTAGTGGTTTTCCTGTTTTTGCTATTTGCTCTAAAACTGGTACTAAATCTTGAACTAGAGCAATTTTTTTATCAGTAAGCAAAATGTAAGGCTCATCTAGGACAGCCTCCATGCGCTCAGTATCTGTAGCAAAGTAAGGAGAAATATAACCTTTATCAAATCGCATCCCCTCAGTAACTTCAAGCTCAGTAGACATGGATTTTCCCTCTTCAAGAGAAATAACACCTTCTTTACCTACTTTATCCATTGCATTAGCAATCATTTCGCCAACTTCCTCGTCATTACCGGCAGCTATAGTTCCGCATTGTGCAATAGCAGTACTATCACTAATGGGTTTTGAATTCTCTTCTATTTTACCGACTAGGAATTCTGTTGCTTTATCAATACCTTTTTTCAAAGTTATCGCGTTAGCACCAGCAGCAACGTTTCTTAACCCAGCTTTTACCATCGCATGAGCTAAAACAGTAGCTGTAGTAGTACCATCCCCAGCAGCGTCATTTGTTTTGGAAGCAGCTTGTCTTATTAGAGCAACACCAGTATTTTCAATATGGTCCTCTAATTCGATTTCTTTTGCGATTGTTACTCCATCATTAATGATTTGAGGAGCCCCAAATTTTTTCTCTAAGACAACATTTCTTCCTTTTGGTCCAAGCGTTACAGCTACAGACTCAGCAAGGATATCAATGCCTCTTTCGAGCGCTCTACGAGCTTGCTCGTTGTAAATAATTCTTTTAGCCATGTTAGGCAAGTAATTTAATAATAAGTTTTAATAATTTTTGAAACAAATAAATTAGCCAACTACAGCTAAAATATCCTTTTCTGAGAGCAAGACATACTCGTCTCCTCCCAATTTAATGTCTGTTCCAGCATACTTGCTGTAAAGGACTTTGTCGCCAATACTCACTTCAGGAGTTTGTCGAGAACCATCGTCGTTGAGCTTCCCAGGACCAACCTGAGCAACTTCTCCTACCTGTGGTTTTTCTTTAGCTGAGTCAGGCAAAAGGATGCCACCAGCAGTTTTTTCCTCAGATTCGGAAACTTTGATGAATATTCTATCTCCCAGTGGTTTGACTGTAGAGACTGTAAGTGAAACAGCTGCCATAGATTAATGGAGGGTCATAAATGAGACGCTAAGCGTCAAAAAAATTGGAAAGAGGATTACTCGAACCGTATGATCAACAACATAATCTGTTAAGGAGCAATTAAACCACTCTTTAACTGTGCGGTTGGCCGAACCCAGTTAACGAATATACCCTCGGGGTGGTAATATTTCGCATTATGAGCTGTTCTAAAATCAGCTAATCATCACCAAGTCAATACAAAATGGTAGCAACCCCATCAACTTCAGCACCAGCAAAAGGTGTAGTCCGTCAAGTAATAGGTCCTGTTCTGGATGTAGAATTTCCAGCAGGTAAATTACCAAAGATATTGAATGCCTTACGAATTGAGGCTAAAAACCCTGCAGGTCAAGACATAGCGCTCACCGCAGAGGTACAACAACTTCTAGGAGATCATAGGGTAAGAGCTGTTGCAATGAGCGGTACAGACGGTCTCGTGAGAGGTATGGAGGCAACTGACACAGGGGCACCTATATCGGTTCCAGTTGGCGAGGCGACTTTAGGAAGAATTTTTAATGTATTAGGCGAGCCAGTTGATGAACAAGGTCCAGTAAAGACTTCAGATACCGCGCCTATTCATAGATCAGCACCTAAATTAACTGATTTGGAAACCAAACCTAAAGTTTTCGAAACAGGAATTAAGGTAATTGACTTATTAGCTCCCTACAGACAAGGTGGGAAGGTTGGTTTGTTCGGAGGTGCTGGGGTAGGTAAAACAGTCTTAATTCAAGAATTAATTAATAATATTGCCAAAGAGCATGGAGGTGTATCAGTCTTCGGAGGTGTTGGCGAAAGAACAAGAGAAGGTAATGATTTATATGAAGAATTTAAAGAGTCAGGGGTCATAAATGCAGATGATTTGTCTCAATCTAAAGTTGCATTATGCTTTGGCCAGATGAATGAGCCCCCAGGTGCAAGGATGAGAGTTGGCTTATCAGCTTTAACTATGGCGGAACATTTCAGAGATGTTAACAAGCAGGATGTACTTCTTTTTGTAGACAATATTTTCAGATTCGTACAAGCTGGTTCAGAAGTTTCTGCTTTATTGGGCAGAATGCCTTCTGCGGTTGGATATCAACCGACTCTAGGAACCGATGTTGGAGCATTACAAGAAAGGATAACTTCTACTTTAGAGGGTTCCATTACATCAATTCAAGCTGTATACGTTCCAGCTGATGATTTAACCGATCCTGCTCCAGCAACAACTTTCGCACACTTAGACGCTACAACTGTTCTTGCAAGAGGTCTTGCTGCAAAAGGTATTTATCCAGCAGTCGACCCTCTAGATTCAACAAGCACTATGCTTCAACCATCAGTAGTTGGAGATGAGCATTACAAAACAGCCCGGGCAGTTCAATCAACTCTACAAAGATATAAAGAGCTCCAAGATATTATTGCAATTCTTGGTTTAGATGAATTATCAGAAGAAGATAGATTAACTGTAAGCAGAGCGAGGAAAATTGAAAAATTCTTATCTCAACCTTTTTTTGTAGCAGAAATCTTTACAGGAATGTCTGGTAAATATGTCAAATTAGAAGATACAATCGCTGGTTTTAATATGATACTAGCTGGTGAACTTGATGATTTACCCGAACAAGCATTTTACTTAGTAGGTAATATCGACGAAGTAAAAGCCAAGGCGGATAAAATAAAATCAGAAAAATAAATTATCAACTTTTATAAATAACTTTAGACTCTTTAAAAATTTAAATTTATGGCAATTTCACTAAAGGTTTTAGCTCCCAATCAGAATGTTTACGAAGGGGAAGCTGAAGAGGTTATTCTTCCGAGCACAACAGGTCAAATTGGAGTCCTTCCTGGACATATATCTTTAGTTACGGCTATTGATATTGGTGTCTTAAGACTCAGAATGAATTCACAATGGAAATCTATAGCCTTAATGGGTGGGTTCGCTGAAATCGAATCAGATGAAGTTATAGTTTTAGTCAACAGTGCTGAAATTGGTTCGGAGATTAATATTCAAAATGCTGAAGATAACTTAAAAGAGGCAAAATTAGCAATTAGCAAATTTCCAGAAAATGAGAAGAGTCCAGAAAAGATTAAAGCTCTGAATGAAATTTCAAAAGCCGAAGCAAGAATTCAAGCTTCAAAAAACTAAACTTAAGCAGTACCACAGAAAGCAACTTCTGGGAATTTGAGCTTTGCCTCTTCTAGTTTTTTCGTTTTACCCTCTTCTTGCCAATAATTTATTACTTCAGTGGCTTTATTCAATATTTCAACTCTCTCATTATCTGTGATCCAACTTTTATTCTCTAGTTCACTTTTTAATTTTTCCCAAGCGTCGTCCCTTGGCCAAAAATAATAGGCTGTAAGAGGACTTGGACCTCCTCCAACAATTTGATCTACTGCTAATGCAACGTTATCAGGCAGCCATAAAATTTTAATAATAAATCTACCTTCATCAGGTTTAGGTGTGTAGCCTGTAGGAACTCCATCTTCATCAA